>PBTA01000026.1 GCA_002726395.1 Methanobacteriota archaeon
GTCATCCATCACTATATTTTCTAAAATTGAGCCGAATTTTCTAGTTGTGCCAAAAATTGCTGGCTCGTCCTCTTCAGATAAATCGATGAGTTTTGCGTAGCACCCACCTTCAAAATTGAACACTCCATTGGCCCCCCAGCCGTGTTCATCGTCACCGATTAAAGCGCGCTTTGGGTCCGCTGAAAGTGTGGTTTTCCCCGTACCAGACAAGCCAAAGAAAATGGCAGTGTTTTCACCAGTGGTATTAGCTGAACAGTGCATAGGCAGGATGCCTTTCTTTGGTAGTATCAAATTCATAACTGAAAAGATTGATTTCTTAATTTCTCCCGCATACCTTGTCCCCCCAATGATGACTTCTTTCGCATCATAGTTCACCATCACAAAACACTGAGAGTTTAGCCCGTCTTGCTCTGCGTTTGCTTCATAGTGCGGTGCATGAAATACGGTGAACTCGGGCGAGTGGTGGTTCATTTGGTCTGCACTTGGCCTGATGAACATATTTCTTGCAAAGGCATTGTGCCAAGCATTTTGAGTGATGACCCGTATTGGTAAGGCTTCGCTAAAATCTGCGCCACAGTATAGGTCTTGGACAAACAAATCTTCTTGCTTGGATAAATAATCAACCACTTTCCCCCTCATTCTGTTNAAGGTCGCCAAATCGGTTGAAACATTAACATCTCCCCAATTGATATCGGCATTGGTGCTTGCTTCATCGACTATGTATTTGTCGTTGGGAGATCTGCCGGTTCTTTCACCAGTTTCAGTAACTAAAGCTTTGTGAGCACTGTAGACTCCTTCGCNTCGGGCAACTGCCAATTCGACCAGTTTCTCCACGGGTAAATTCCAGTGAATGCTTCCTGCACAATGTAATCCGTGCTCGGAAAGGTCGCCTTTCGGCTCACCCAATGTCTCGGCCATACCAAATCGTGTCAAAGGTCGTCTTTGTCCTTTTCGCATGCTAGTACCAAAAAAAATTGTGATTTGGACCTCATACAACTGCCGCTAAATTAGTGAATAATCATCCCAAATAGGGGCGAGTATTGAATAGCAGTAGTCAAAGCCTTTGCTACATGTCTGATGATCTTGATGCTGAAGACATCACAGATAAGCCCAATAACAAACGGGACGAAGTTATCAGAAAACAATCCTTTTCCCGAGCAAGGGGCCTAGATATCTCCTCTTTTATGATAGAACAAGAAGAGGAAAAAACCTCTGTTTGGGAAACTGTCGAAGAAGAAAAAGAAACTGATATTGCCATGGGAGAAATGGCAGAGATTTTTTCCAAGGGCGGGGAAGATTTCACTCGGCCTGGGGCGATACAAACAGATGGTACAGTCAACAGTGCCCCCGAAATTGATAGTGTTACAGATTTGGCAGTCCATGGAGAGAAGCGGCTTGGTTTCGGTCTTTTGATTGCCATGATCTTTTCATGGTCCTTAATCGGGACCATTGTTGGAACAGTGCTAAATCCTGTGCTTGGAGCTATTGGGCTAACGACCATGGCCATAATTGGTCTATATCTTGGCGAAAAATGGATACCAAACCCAAACATGAGGATTCTCGGGGTGACATGGGTCATTATCTCAATGAAACTCATTTACGGATTAGTTCTAGATTTGTGGCATTGGGGGTGGTTGGATGAACTCGGCTTTGCCTCTGAAGATAATATTCTTGGTGGATTATTACTACTTGGAGTGGCTCTCAACATCGGCATTGCTCAACGGCATGATGAAGATGCAATTGCTGCACAAGCAACGTTGATTCTATTGATTGTCGGCAGTGCTGCTGGGTCTTTGTATGGCGAATTTGGCGTCGCAATAATGATTGGTTTGGGCACTATAATGCTTCATGGACTGGCCATTGTAAGAAACTCTGGCAACCTTGCTAGCATGGGTGTTGCCGTATCTTATCTGTGGGTAGGCATACACGCAATNTCGGATAACTGGGTTATCTTTGGATTGGAGATATTGCCGTTTGAGGATGAATTATTGCTCTTCTTGTTGATGGTCTGTGTAACTGCAACCAATTCAACTATTGCTGCTAAGTTTGTCGACAAGGATAATTGGTTTTCNGATGCCTTCAAATCCTTGGGGCTTGGCAAACCAGGGTTATGGTCAGTATCTGTTGGTCTTGGAATGATTGGCGCCCTATTAGCGGTTGCAGCAAACCGCTTAGAAACTGGTTATGCTTTGGCCCAGTTGGTGTTACTACTCACCGCCTTTAGTGCCTCATACCTAGTTGTCAGAGGAGTTGAGTGGACTAAATTATTGCCATTAATTGTGATGCCAGCGCCAATTTTGCTGTTTATGTTNTCAATTCTCGAGAGTGGTGCATTGGACTTGTCGATACCATTTGGACTGGGCCCNTACAGNATTTATGCGGCATTAACCGCTGCGCTAACAGCAAGTGCTTTGTTGAAAAANCAAACTGCGGTTTCTGACCACGTGTTATGGGCTGGTGGCCTGTTGATTGTGTTTTTACTAACATTACTGATCCCAGCCGATGATGCTGCAAGTGGGTCCAGGACTCTCCTTGTCAGCCAAGGAATTGTATGGGTTGGATTGGCACAGCTATCGATGCGAAGAGATTCTCCTTCAATTGCTGGTACTGCTGTGGTCGGGCCTTGGGTTTGGTTACTGTTTTTCGCCACCGATGTTGAGAGCCGATTGATATCTGCTGATTACGTTCCAATTTCTATTGATCAATATGATTTNGCAATCTGGATGTTAGTNCTACTTTCTCAACAGATTTGGGTGAATGTAAAACATGGTGAAACTGGTTTTAACTTNGCGTCTAGACTGAGTGGAATGTCTGAATTGGGGGCTAGAATTCGTGATTCAGAAGTTTTGCAATTATGGAATCTAAGTTTCTTATTAGCGTTGTTTGTCACTTGGTCAATTACTCGCCCAAGTGCATTACCAGCCATCGGGCTATTTGGCATGTTGACTCTACTACTAATCAGCCATTCTGTTATGGTCTACTTGGATAAGCACAAAGGGCGCCCAAGGACATTGATGTCTATTTGGGGGGCTTCTACCATCGCATTATCTTGGAATTACGGCCAAGGAGCAATCTGGGCGGCAACCTTGGTTATTTCCTGTGGCATACTATTATTGGCATCTGACAAGAAGAAGAACGCTGGCCTAAGTGATGAATTACTGAAAAAGGCCGAGGCTTTACCAGGTCAATTATTAACCTTAATGATGGGTTTACTATCTGGCTTCTTCATCGTAATTGCTCTAGAACCACTTAATTTAACGGCANTAGATGGGAGTGGTTTTTTACTAACCGAAGAGGTGAATCTATACACTATTACTGCGATTACTATGGTGGCTTTAGTATTATACTTGAAGAGGGCAGCAACGCTTGAGAAACTATTGCCTCCTGCAATGGCTGCTGTTGGACTATTANTTGTAATGGGCTATGCTGCACAGGTGAAAGAGTCGTCGATTGTCATGCTTGCTACAGTCTTAGCATTCCTCGGCTCTGGGGCTTACTTAGCCCTACAGGGCGAATTTAGAACTGAGCTACGTTCTATCGCTAAGCGTGAAGAACGCTTAAAGAAAATTCAGGAAAAACGTGAACGTTTGGAGAAATTCATCGAGGTGCAAGCATCAGCCGAAGACGGTGCAAAACCTGTAGATGAATTACNAGACAACAAGGCTAAATTGAAGATGATTGATGTTGAAATGCTTGATTTGGCCGAAAAGCAGAGAAAAAGAGCGAAGAGAGCCGGCACCTCTGCCCAATATGATTTAGAAATTGGTGACATTCACCATCGCCCAGTTATTGTTATTGCCTTCCTAGTTACCACTATTCTTGCTTCAACATTGATTGCCTTTACCACTTCAATGTCCTACCTAGTTCTAGCGTTTTGCGTAGTGGTTTCAATACTGTTTATCGCTCTAGCAAGGCTAAGAGCTAACGAAATTGGATTACGTTTGCCGGATGTGGCTGGAATTGAACTACCCATTGCAATCTCGATGGTGGGACTTGTNTTAGTCCACTTAGCAGGACGTATCTCGGATTCAGTTGTCGGGCTTGATGATGCCAAACACCTAGCAGTGATTACCGCAGGGCTTTGCACACTAGCTGGAATTGGCTTACTTGGTAGGAATGACCTGGGATTAAGGATCCCTAATGCGGTTGAAGGTGTGGTTTACTTACTGGTTATGGATCGGATCATGGCTTTACTGATTGGTGGAGAAGTACCTATTATGTATCAGGTAAATCCATTAGATGGAGGGATGATTGACTGGACATTACCATTGTTATTTGTTGAGATTGTGCTGTTAATTTGTGTCATCGCTTACGACTGGGTCGAAGGTCAGCGGATTAAGCGTGGTTTGGAAGACCATCGTGGCGCGGCCGGTAGAGCATCTTGGGTGATTTTTGCTGGGTTGATTTCCGTGGGCTTTGCCGGAATTTTGGCCATTGTTATGGTGGTTCGCAGAGGATGGAATTGGACGCAGCCTGCGGCAGTAATGACCTCATGGTTGATGATTCCGTTTGCCTTCACTGGTCTTGCATTTTGGACCTTTGAAATCGTTGGCTTAGCAGTGCCTGGAATTCACTTAATTGCAACAATAACCGGTTTACTAAGTATAATATTCGTCGTTTGGTCGATTATTTCCGATACTGGGGTTTGGCTTGCTGCCGGCTTATGGTCGATGCATTTGATGCTGATTCCTGCGGGCTTTGGTTGGGATGGTTTACTATTCGTCTCGGTATTGTTGATGATTTGTTCCACCGCTTCATGGGTAAGCGGCATCCTCACAATGAGAAAAGCATGGAGAGTCTTTGGCGCCATAGATATGATACTATCTTGGATTGTTGCAATGGTCTTATTCAGTGCTGGCGCAGGTATTGAAACAATGTTAGCAGTACTGGTAAGTTCCTCAATACTCTTGGGTATAGTTACCTACCTAAACCAAACTTATGAGAAAACCATTATCAATGGATAATCATGTTTTTGGCTAGTTGCTGGCATACCAGGTCGATTGCAGTTTGTATGCCGCTAGAATCACCGCCATATTCTAGCCTAGCAGATACAGANATTTTTGCCTGCGTGCCGCTATTTCTAATACCAAGGGATAACATTTTATCACCGTAATTGCAAGTAATAGCCATCAAATTTGCCTCGCCGCTAATTGTTGTTCTGGCCCAGTTAGAAACCGAATTATGCTTGGTAAGGGTTTGTTTAAACAATGATTCAATGTCATTGGAAAATTGGTTTTTACCGTCCCATTTACTACGATCGACATTCTTTACAGATTGTCTCTTCTTCCACCCTCTGTTCATCAGATTTGTCTCATCACAAGTATGAATTGCTAAGAGGTAAGCTACTAGTGTCATAGTACCATCTCCGACAAGNGACCACTGATTNGNCAAGTTNGGATGAGGTGCAGGAAGAACAATGTGGCCAGAATCCTCTACACCAATTACGGTTGGCATGCTATCGCTTTCCAAATAAACATGATTTGATTGCTGACTAGATAATGCAAACGAAAGCCATCGGTCTCCAACCGCTGTTTCTACTGATTCTACTTTATTTTGGAAGCGATCTAAGTTTGTTGTAAGCGATAAATCAGATTCTATACTTGCTGCCAGAGTCCATGATTGGCCGGCTTTAGTAACGCTATTAACAAAAGTGTCTGCAATACGGTCGCCATCAATCACTTGGTAGCCTGTTTTAGTCGATTCAATTAACAGACAGCGGTCGCCGTCCCCATCCAATGCTGCAGCCACAACTACTCCTGCAGCACATTTTGGTAATTTTTGGATTAACAGGTGAGGAGAACTCTGCGCTTCATCAAATGTCCAAGTTTGCGTTGGGGAAAANTCTCCAGCCCCGCAATTTAAGTTCAGTGCCAAGGCTTCAGAGCTAACTTCAATTGCTTTTATTCCCCAACTTGACAGCCATTTAGCAAACCAGAAACTGGCAATACCTTTTGAAGAATCTATGAGCAGTGGAGTGGTTAATTTCGNTGAATTACCCTTTGGTTGGAATTTTACTAATGCTGCAAGGGCAGTAACTCTTGTTTCTAACCAATTTTTGTGGCGGGGGATTGCCCATTCTTGTAACTCGAAGTTTGTTGCTGGTTGTTGTAAAAATTCAACATCTATTTGATCTAATTCCCTCTCTTCTTGGGCTAGTGAAATAACAGTATGTGACAGGTTTTGCTCAAACTCTGGAGTTGTTTTGTAACCAAATTTATTGAATATTTTCAGACCTGAATCTTCTACAGGGTTATGGCTAGCGGTAATCATGCAACCAAATTCTGCATTGTGAGACAATGTGGCTAAGTGAAGGGTTGGAGTGGCACATAGTCCAATATGTACGACTTCAAATTCTGCAAGGTTTAGCCCTAGAGTCAAAGATTCTGCAAGTTTCATGTTAGCAGGCCGGTCATCCCATCCAATCACTACAGTCATTTTCTGCGGAGAATGTTGATCGATCATACGACCAAGTGACTCTCCTATTAATTGCATAATTGCTGGGGAAATTTCTCGATGCTCAAGCAATCGCTTTATTGCAGATTTCTCGCCAATCTGCTCTAGGTTGACTAATCCACGAATCCCATCAGTACCAAATAGGTTCTCGACCATCAACATCACCTGTGGTTGGAATTTTCTCCGTGAACACCTGTAACTGTGACATTTGGCCAAACGGTACTATTACGACCCAGTATTGTGCCAGGGTTTGTAACTGCATTACAACCTAATTGACAACCCTCTCCAAGAATCGCCCCAAATTTCCTTAGTCCACTTGGCCTTCGATCATCACCAATTCTGAGGAATACTTCTTCCCCATCGTTTCTCAAATTACTTAGTTTTACACCTGCCCCAAGATTGACTGCCTTACCGAGTATGGAGTCTCCAACATAATTAAAGTGGGGTGCTTTTGCGCCGGGAAGTAAAATTGAATGTTTCACTTCTGATGCATGTCCAACAACTGCGGTAGAGCAAATCCAAGAGTATTCTCTAACATATGCTCCATGCCTAATTACGGCCTCGTTGCCAATATAGCAAGGGCCGATGAAATGTGTTGATGGTTCTACTATTGCACTCTGTTCGATGATTACTGGTCCATTGCTTTCGTCAAGGGTAATCGATGATGGCAATTTTTTAAGGTCCCGGGAATTTGAATGATTGCTAACCAACTTATCCATTTGTTGTTGCAAGGAATTAGCGGATGATTTGTCTAGGATTGTCCAAGAAGGTTGGGACTCTGGTAATATTGGAATAGGTTCTGGCGCCGGGTGAGAAAGGCTGGGAAAGAGGGTTTCAGAAAATGCTTCTCTAGGCCATTCCATGGTTATCCGAAAGGGTCTATGCCAATGAATCTGCCGTTTATGCAGCCACTCTGTACAGCCTCTTGCCTGTAGTGTTGTCTAATTTGAATCCGATGATATCTGATAGGTACCGGGGAATAAATAGGCCTACTTTTCTTGTTGTAAGGCCGTGGTTACGCATTCTACGTTCGTTGGAGAGGTAATGAACTATGTCTGCTGCGGAACAATCTGGAACGCCTGCAATGTATTCTATTATCTCTTCTTTCAGTCTAGCTAATCTGGCTTCCTTTTGACTTCCTTTGCCCCTCATCTCTATCATATATTGATACGCTTACAAATTATATAATTGCTAAATTGGGATGTCCTTGGGCTCCCAGCATTCATGTTTAGCAGGTTGTCAAAATATCCTGCCATTTCATAAAAGAACCTTTTCTGAAATAGTTTGTATGGAAGTCCCTCTGCCCAACATGATAACATCGAATGATTTTACCTCTGCTGTCATAACAACCATGCCGCGTGTGAACTGGAACTATTACTTCACTAACATCAAATTTCGGTCCGTTTTGATCTGGCTCTGTGTCAGTGCAGGTCTCAAGATTACCGTCTAAAGACATTGATTCTATGTCTGGGTGCCTAAGTTCTGGGTCAAATTCTAGCATTATTTCGCCTTCATTTGGTTTTACTGGGCGCCAATCTGTGCTTGAACCGTTACCCAACCACTGTATCATTGACTTCATTTGTTGGATCGTAACAAAACCAAGGTGAGTCTTCTCCCACCATCCTTTAGATCTGGCCATTGTAATATGGTGGACTCCGGGTTGAATCATGCGCGAGTCTAGGCTATCTGCATATGTGCGACACAAACCCCTAATCCTAACGGTGACTACTGGTATTATGCCAAGCCCAAGTCGGGCTAGTTGAAACGGATTTGCTAACTCTCCCAGCAGCAATAGAGGTCGTCTATCAGCCATTGCTGGAGCTGTATGATTAGTCAAGTGTTGGCTTACTTTCTCTTGCCCAACCATAGCATTTGCAATCGCTTCCTTGATACCTTCAATAGATGATTCGTGCTCCGCCATTGGTGGCAAATCAAGCGTATGGAATTCTTGGTTAGAAACAATGAACGAGGTTTTTGGCAACGGGTGAGGAGAATTGTTTGGGGCATATTGCCACATCGAGGCGTTCATCTTCTCCATATAGAAGCCTCTAAGTTTATGTTCTTGAATACGCCGATTATTCCATGAAGGTTGATTCTAGTTGGCATTGGGGGCAAGTTACCTTGATTGGCCTAATTGCCGGGATCCCCAATGCTGCGCCACATCCAGGACAATTAATCGCCTGACTTACTTCTTGACGGCGTTGAGAAGCGTCTTGACTAGGGTCATATTCGAACCGATAATTGCTTGTGGACGGTAGTGTCATATTGAGCGATTGTTGAGTTGTCTGCCGATTGATTGGCAGCATTGCCAATATTTGGATTGATGTTAGATTATACTTTTTGCCTATACTGGCGGCATGTAAGTTCCTCTCATCAACTGATGACGTCATAAGAAGAGTGTATTCCTCGGGAGAAATAATTGTCATAATGTAATGGAAGTTATCTTTGCTTTAGAGCATTTACCTGCCTTGAGTATGTGGGCAATTTGCAAAAACAGACCAAATACATGATATATATATTGGAAGAGTTCAAAACAGATTGTAGTTGGCCACGGGTTAAGGGGCCTAGGGATGAGTAGGACAAAGATGCGTAAAACAGCACGTGACAAATTGGAAAAAATGTCTCCACAAGAGCGGTCTAAAGCCGTAAGGAGCATCAATTGTAGGGAAACTATGACGGATGCGAACTGGGTCTTTGCCAATGATACTATGGCTGATGTTTTAGACGACCTAACGCAAAACAATTGGGACCATGTCTTTGTTGTAAACAAAGAAGGCGTGCCTATGGGGAGAATTCATGCTGTTGATGTACTGAAGATTGTCGCAAAAAAGAATGTTGAGCGTTCAGTTGCTTGGATGTTGAGCGTTCCGGCACAGCAATTAATCAATTTACCACCACTAACTGTAAAATCAGACACACCGTTACTTAAGGCCGGGGCTCTAATGTTAACTCATGACTTAAATCAGGTTGCAGTGGTTAATCAACAAGGCGTCTTGGTTGGCGTTGTAGGTTACAAAACTATGGCCAAGAATTTGCCGCGTTTCATCCTGTGATTAAATTCCCCAATAACGGTCTGATTGGGCTTGCTTGGCTTGTAATGAATTCTTGATAGTTGTCGCCATCCATAGCACAACTACCCAAATCAATGGATATGCTAGGTCGGTTAAGATTTGATTGACACTGAATTCATAAGATTCCCCATTGAGGACGTTGGTTGAGATTTGGAGAGCTGAATCTACAAATGAGTAAACCACCATGCCAAAAATGCTCAAAACAATCAGCCTTCCAGAAAACGAACCACGTCTAAGACGTAAAAACATAAAGCCTGCGGTCGAGGTTAAGAATGCAATAACGATCCATGCCAAAGCAGCATGAGTCACCTCAAGCCACAATATCGAGTTTGTACTATCGGTTACTAAATTCGTATAGGCCCGGTATCCTTCAGCTACCGCAAATATTGCACTAAACAAGGTAGCTGTCCACAACAATGATGAGAACATTGCTGCATCGGCGTTATCTCGCATTTCTTGAATTACTCGGTTTACCGTAGTCTCAATTCCTGCACCTTTACTGAAGATGTACAATCCTGTGACCAATGGAAGTGCACCAATTACAATGCCGCCAATTTCTGCTGGAAGCATTATTCCGAGACCCAATATCGCCAATACAAGCCCAAATGGAATCATGATTTTGGCTCGCCACTTAGGGTCCTCAAGAGCTTTGACGATGTAGTAATAAGTGCCTTCAATACCTTTGGATTGTTTGACTATTATTTTCTCAACGTGGTCAATTCTTACTTGAGACTGAATAATTGGCAATACCGATTCGTCTTCAGCACCATCTGTTACTAGAATCGCTTTATCTGGTTGGAATGTAGTAACTATTTCTTCGAGTTGGGCAGAAATTGCCCGATCTGAACGAATTCCAACTTTTTCATCACCAGTAAGAATTGCGATTTCAACCTCATCATCATCACCAAGTGATTCTGAAAGGTTGTCGTGTTGTGATAATGCGCCTAAAATTGCATTTGTGTCGCTTTCTTCCGGGTCTGCAATACCGAGTTTAAGTGCAGCAGTAAGGACTTGCCGGCGCCCGACTACGGGGCCCCTAATAGCAGTTTTAATGCCAAGATCGTTGTCACGATCAACTGTCAAAACGAGCGTTCGAGTCATAGATTTCACCGTTGGTTATGCAGGCTAAAGCGTCTTACAATTCAAATCCTTCGCGCGAATTGACTAAGATTCGGCGGGTTTTTCAGCAGAATCATTGGCCTCAGCTTGTTTAATCTGCTCTCCTTCAACTGGTTTATCATCAGGACGCGCCTCGATTTCAGCTTTTTGGTTTTTGGCTTTCCAACGTTGTGTTGCACGGATATATTTCAGCGGGTGGTCCATCCATGAGATATCACATAACCGATCGTCACCCGGCAGCACGGGACAATTGTGATTTAATTTCAATTTACTACATCCTGCAGGAGTGTATGACCCTTGATAGACGTGTTTTACCTGATATGATGTGGTTGATTCTTTAAAATCAGGGGCACCTTTGAAAAATCCGACGCAGGATTCTTCTGGCAAGGCTAGGGCTGCAGATATTGAAGCGAGGAATAATCGGCCAAAGTGGTTAACGTTTACTCCATTGGTTAATTCAGCAATTATGTTTCTCATACATGGCGGCCAATCCGATTCTTCTGCCCCAACCAGGGCAATCGCTTCGCTAGCTTTGCTAGCCATTAGGTTACGCACCATGCCAACTGGTTCTGCAAGGCGCATGGCAAGCTCAAGGTCAATGTTCTTCATCTTTTCAAGCGCTTCTTGTTCGATGTGTTGTTTTATCCGTTCGCGCAGTAATCTGGCTAATTTAGCTGAAGATGAATATTGCTGTTCATTGAATAGTGTTACCTTTCCTGCACTGACTTGATTGTTGGCCAGTCGCCACCTTGAGCCTGTTATCTTAGGACATATCTCGATAAAATCTGCAAGACCGATTTTCCATACATTGCCATCTTGACTTTGCCTTAATTTTCTTGCGCTGGCTTGATTAATTGGTTGCGAACGTGCAACTGATTGGTCATCTTTCTCGATTTGCGAGATAAAGGTTTTAGCAATTTTTACCAGGTTTTCTGAGTCTCTAGTTAAGATCTGTTCGGCACGTGTTGCCTCAGCTTGTGCCCAGCGTGAGATTAGTCTTTCATCTTCAGAAGCAAACACTACTAGACGTGCATAGTAAAACGAAAATGCTTCTATTATTCGCCCTTCTTCGGTAAAAATATCCCCGCCTACAACAGCAACGCCTTCCTTTGATTCAATTGAATCAATCAATCTGATGCGGGCTCTTTGTCTGGCTTTTTCCATCCACTGGCCTTCTAATAATTCCTCTAAGTCGATATCATGGTTGAGGGCTAAATTTTGTATCCAAGGCGAGGCTTGAGGAAGGAATGGGTACCTAGCTAAAGTCACATCATCCTCTATTGAGGGGGTGACTTTTGGAGCCGGCATGAGGACTCGACATTCTAAGACCCATATCAATACCACCATGATAATGGTTCATTTGGTTGATTGGCTTGGCAGGGTTGTGACTGAAGACTTGGCTTCGCCGTTAATACGAGTGCAGTCTGTGGTAAGAGAGCACTTTGGTTGGAGTTATGATGATGATTTATCAAGTGCCAATAAGATGAGTATTTTGTTTTCCAACCCGAGCCCGTATGGTATTGAAAAATGGTCAGCAAAAACTCGTGAAACCAATAAAAATAATTTACAAAAAATTCTCCAAAAAAGTGAGCGGGTGATTATTGTCGGTGCGTCTATCACTGACGAAGAATTGTCAACTGTTAATTTGGAAAATTGTGCAATTATTGCGGCTGATGGGTCTGTTGGTGCAATCGCAAATCATCACAATCTAGCCTGTGTAGTTACCGATTTTGACGGGAATCCTCATCTTGATGCTGTGGCAAAGTGCGGGGTGCTTTTTGTTGCTCACGCACATGGGGACAACCAGCAACGGTGGGAAAACACCTTGAATAAATGGAATAGATATCCCAGCCCGCCCAATCTAATATTGACTCACCAAGTTGGTCAATCAATAAATGGAATGGAGAATTATGGCGGGTTTACCGACGGAGATCGTGCTGTATGTCTAGCGATTGGTCTGGGAGTAGAATCGGGAAATATTAGTCTTCTTGGATTTTCCACTGGGCAAATTGGCAAATGGTCTGGAGTTACTAATATTGAACAGAAACTAATGAAATTAGAATGGATGTATCAAATTATTAAGATGGTCGGATTAGAAAATCAAGTGGACATCAGCGCTTCTTCAACGCTTTAATACGATCTCTCATGGCTTTTTTGTGGTCGTCTTGAGCTACATCGATATCTTTGTCAAGTCTTCTGTTTAACATTTCTGCATCCCATACAAGTATTTCTCCCGCTTCGTTGCCAACAACAACCCGATTATTACTAGCCGCAATATTGCTTATCTTACTACAAGTCATTGTTGCTACCTGTTGGCCACTATCGCAGTAAATTACCTTCAACAGACCGTTTAATCCATCTGACTGAGCAACCCAGAAACTTTGGATATTATTAATTTCAAAACCTATCGCCTGGCTAGAGGTCTGAATGTTTTTCATCGACCACAATGAAGAGTTATCATTGGACAAGGAATTAATTGAATGCTCTGCAATAATAATCAGGTTTTCATGATTATCTGATAATACTTCATCAATTGATTCTCCCTCGATGTTGATAATATTGTCCACTGTAGAAGATACATCTCCATTAGCATGGCCAAATATCGGCTTACTACCAATTAATTTCCCAAAGGTAACTGGGGAGTTTGATGTCAATTGTTGGTAATTTAACTCGCCTTCTTGATTGATTATCGCGATGCCCATTTTTGGCCTGCCTAGTCCGATAATTACCGCATTACTATCAGAAAAAATTGTCCAAGGCCGCTCATCCATATGTTTTGTCCACAAATTGTTTCCATCAAAGGTAAAACACCAAACTGCTGAATCGATAAAATCATTGTGTTCTATATCATACACTGACGATGTAGCATAAACACGGTCTTCATGAATTATCACCTCGTCGGCACTGCCTTCAAGGGCAAATTGCCAAATTAATTCACCAGAATGCCGACTCAACGCTACAATATGTAGGCCTGCTGTGGCAAAAACAAATTTTTCGTTGGATACAATGCAGCCAATTCTATCTGGCAGGTTGGTTGACCAACTATTTTCACCATCGCAGTCCCAGTACGACAACATACCGTTCCAACCGCCGGCGATGATGTCGTTTGATTCATCAATTGATAATGATGAAACCGGTTCACCCAGTAAACGGGTCATCCAACATGCGCTAGCCATGTTCATTAACGCTGTTAGACTGTTCGAGGTGATAATACAGACGGAAGATTGCTCGGGGTTTTGCTTAATTGAGTGCCCGGCGTGGTTTACTGATGGTAAAAGTTAGAATGAAGGCCACTAAACTAAACATACAAGCAGAATAGTAATGCCCCATAGTAAAAAATGACAGCACCGATGCTGTTCGAAGCAAGTAAATAGATCCTGTCTTCATTGACCAAATTGCAAAACCTGCTGCGATGACCGCCAAACTGACAAAGCCAATACCGATTGTCGAATAAATCATTGACGCCCCTGAATCCATAAGCGGGTGATCCATTTGTTTGGCTGAATTATCAATTTCTCTAATTGTACAGTTTGTTGTGCCATCTGCACATGGCTGGTCAGCAAATGCCTCTTGAGAAGGGACTTCGAAATCAATGCTGGTAAAGCCTATCGGTTCAAATAATGCTGGAGGTGACAGTAGAACTCGATTAGAATAAAAATCTTTGAAGTCACTTCTATCAACGATTATATCAACTCTAGTAATACCGGGATCTAATTGTTCAATTTCGAAAAATCCGTCGCTGCTTGTTTTAACAAAACTAGTGTTCCAGTAATCCTCCTCATACCATGAGATGTAAACTGTTGCGTTATCGATTGGCTCGCCTTCATCATCGTAAACATGGCCGTTGAAAATAGCGGATTCATCCGGAGCGTTTTGAGCAAACCGAAACACGAACTCATCTGGTCTAACAAGTCCGGATTCTGGTTGCACGAAATCAAGCCCATTAACTATGCCAAGTAGACAAGTTACTAGAACTAATACTGCTATCGAGTGGCCTACTTTGGTTAGTTCGCTTACTTCGATGGTCAACTTGCTTTCTGTAGTTGTAAACATCAAGTTGCCGGTTGGTTCAACAAGGCCGGTCAACTCATCGATATAGTCCGAATTCGACACGTCGTCTTCGCCCATGAAGTTGCTAGAACTTCTTCCTACTTGACTCCAATGCGCCCATTAGAATTTGCTATAATTCTAGCAAGCGATTGTTCGCTAATCCACACTTCCATTGCTATTGTCCCTTCTGCGTCTACTGTTTTGTCAATAACCATAGCAGCATCATATACATCAGCCACATATCCTTCGATATTTCTGCCTACGTCTGCTTGAGTAAGTAGTAGAGTGGTTGGTTGGCCAAATAGCATTACGAGCATCTCATCCTGTAATTTGTCAATTCCAAGGTTTTGATGGACTGAAATAGCCATTGGTTTATTATAGCCACAATCTATTACCATGGCTTCTTTTTGCGCGAGTTCTTCTGGTGCTAATGATTCAATCTTAGTTAAAACACACATTATTTTACGCTCAGCAATTATTTCTTCAGCTTGGTCTTCGCTAAGATATCTAGTATTGATTTCCCGGCGCGTTGCAGAAAGTTTTCGCTCAAATTCGCTTAATTTATCCGTTGCATCAACAAGCAACAGCAGCATATCGCATTCTAACGCTTCGGCAAGTGTGGCTCTAAATGCATCAAGTGTTGCATTAGGCAAGTTATCGATAAACCCAATAGTATCGGCAAGCAATACTCTTGGACTCGTTGCAAGACGGCCAACTGTTGTCTCTAGAGTGGAAAATAACTTGTCTTCTACAAGTACTTCTTTACCGGACATTTTGAGGAAAAAACTAGATTTCCCTGCATTGGTATATCCGGCAATACCTACTGTCACCGCACCACTTCTCATTCTTTGGCGCCGCCTCTCTGCTTGCGCTTTTGAGTGCTTTTGTTGGCGTTTTCTCAAAGAGGTTAATTCGCGATTGATGTTAGCGATTACCGCTTGTAATGCAGTCACACCGCCTCCACCATACCCGGCTCTCTCCCCAGTTGTTGTTTGGTTCGCAAGTTCTCTAAGCACGGTTCTGTCTGATTGTAATCTAGCAATCCTTACCTGTGTTCTTGCTTCTAATGAGTTGGCGTGTGAAGTAAATAATGAAAGTAATAATCGTACCCGATCCCACACCTCTACTCCTGCAGCCTCGCTTACTGCAACAAGTTGTCTAGGCGTTGCATTGGTGTGAATAAGCACCAAATCGACTTTTGACCATGGGTGGCCGTCAACCCGCAGTCTAAGTTCATCTGCTACATCTTGTAATCGGCCTTTGCCAAAATAACCCTTGGCATCGATTGAACCTGGCTGGATAATTTTCTCGACAATAATTATTCCCATTGTTTCAACTAATTGGCAGAACTCGTTCGTGTCCTCTACGCCGCGAACTAATAGCAGTGCTTGGCGGCCTTGATGATTAGTACGTGCCTCACCTAGTGATACACCTCCTGCTCCAGCTAGAACCTCGTAATTTGGTTCTTGCTTCGCCATATTTGCCCCAAGAGTCATCCTCATATCAGCCCACCCCCTCGAAGGGCCATGGTCGAATCTTACACCGCCACAATTCAGTGGAATGGAGATGCTGTTCTGGGCACCGTGTTATTGGCCGCTGCTAGCCGTCCGGGTTGCTCGGCAAAGTTAACAGAAAGTGACGGAATAGTAGAGTTAGAAATAGTGGTTGAAGATTCTTCAATGCAGTCTCTAAGAGATAGAGTTGACGAGTTAATGGTCGCATTAGCTGATATTGAAGAAAGTCACTGTTGACTTCATTTAAGATCTAATATCACTGGTGCATGATCAGAAATATCAAGACCTCCTTGCCGCTCAATGCGGACATCTTTGACTAATTTCTTGGCTGCTTGGTTAAGCAAGAAATAATCTATTCTCCAGCCTCTATCTTTTGCTCTAGCTTGTCCACGATTTGACCACCAACTGTATTGCTGGACGCCGTGGCCCACATGCTCCCTAAACACATCGTGCCAACCATCGTCTAATAATTGTGAAAACCATGCTCGTTCTTGTGGCAAAAAACCACTCATCTTAGCGTTGCCTTTGGGATTCCAAATATCATCTTCAGTATGAGCAACATTAAGATCGCCACAAACCACTACAGGGGTTTCATATGACAGATAGGGTTGCAGGAAATCGCGCCATTCCGCCATCCATGTTTCTTTGAAATGCTGTCTTTCCTCGCCACTTGAACCGCTGGGCAGATATGTGTTGATACAAGTTATTGCTCCGTGTTTTGTAACAATTATTCTGCCTTCTGAATCATTTGGGTCAACCGCTGAGGGTTTGCCGGTTTGAATTACTTCCATTGGACTACGGGAGATTGTTGCAACGCCGGAATAGCCCTTTTTTTCTGCGGTATGAAGGTGGTGAGCATAGCCTTCTGGCCATGACCAATTTTTGGGTAATTGTTCTGGTAAGGCTCTAACCTCCTGTAGCATCCAAATATCTGCGTCAATCGACTCAAAATATCCGTCAATGCCCTTTCTTATGGCGGCTCTAATTCCATTTACGTTCCACGATACTAGTCGCATAGTTTACCGGTCAAGCCGGCAGTGAATAACGATTTCATATCCGTCATTTTGTTGGGTGTAGCTGCGTTACTGCTTTGGCAGCGCTTTTACCCGTATCTGCTGCTGCATCTGAAAGAACATATTCTGAACTTACCCACTGACCAGCGAGTAGAATATTGTTTTTAGCAAAAATACTCCCATCCACGCTGCCCTGATAGCTTACAATGATACTAGATTGGCGTAAATCAGTAACGATATTGTCTTGCCATCCAGAAATGTGTTTGTCCAAAAAATCAGCCAATTTTGCCGAGCGTTGTTTTGCTGATTGGTATGCTTTACTGGCGCCGTTTAATCCGCCAACAGCAATTGCGGAAATATGTGACCCACCAGCGCCAAGTCTAGGTTGGATAGCAATGTTATCAAATACTGCCATTTTACTATCTGGATTAACGATTGCGTGTTTGCCCGACATTGGTTTTGAAGAGATTCCTGCCTCGATAAAACTAGCTGTTATTTTATTGAGATTAGCAAATTCTTGCCTAGTTAAATCCTCATCCACGGATTCAAGCAATTGTCTGGCCATGTTTACCCCACAAGCCAATATTACTGCATCGCATTCAACCTCGCGGCCGTCGGTCAAGCAAACTTTGTTTTTGTTAATATTGGCTATCTCGCAATTTGTTTCGATTAGTACGCCTATTTCATCTAGCGCCGCACCAAGCCTGCCTACCAAACCTATCCATCCCTCATTTGAGATACATAGCTTGCCCTTACGGAGTGATTTACTGCGTTTTTGATTATCCCTGCCGCCCCAATTAGTCAGGAAGTTTACGGCTTGAAAGTATGGGTTTGTCGCCTCCTGATTTCTCAAGGCTCGGAGATTTTCCGCTGCTTGTTTGATATTGCCTGTTGGTCGAATTAAGCCGTGACCTGCTGCTTCAATTTTGTCTAATCGCAGAGGTTTCAATGAGATTTTCGTTCTGCTTAGCTTGTGACATAATTGGTAGAATGGCCCCTTTTTATCTAGTAAATGGGGGCCGTAGTGAAGTGAAAATCCATCGACATTTTGTGATGTGCCTCGCCCGCCTATGCGTGAGGATTTTTCCAGTAAAACAACGTGATGTCCATATGATGATGCATGTATTGCCGCGGATAGACCAGCAATCCCCGCTCCGACAATTATTACTCGCGCCACGGCAATGCTAAACTGTGATTAAGCATGAAACCATTGTTTGGAGGTTTGCTTGATTAGCCTTGTCGGCCTTCAATAGCGGAATTAAGTAGCGTAATGGCTGCAATCATTCTTCTATCCATTGGGTGGCCTGGTGGTATTGTTAACAACGACTTTTTGATAATTGGGTTAAATTGTTGGTGAATGGTTATACCTTCGTGGCCGGGAATTTCAAAGTGAAATTTAGCTGGGATAAGTGGTATAAATCGGCGTAGAATAGCAATACTGTCTTCAATTAATTCGCCGTATTGGTTTCCTTCAACGTCTAGTAGTTTCCAACTATCTTTGATTATTGACTTCATGAAATTTCTCTTTACTGAGCCAATGTGTTCATTGGTTGACAAATCAAAAACGTCGTAGGTTGCAGCTAAATCAAGGACGCTTCTGGCTTTAATTTGTAATAGGGCTACGGTACATGACTCATCAGCATACAACACAATGTCTTCTTTAATTTTGAAACGCTTTTGTTTAGAGTAAGCAACAACGTTTCCTTGTAGATCTTTAAACCAAAAGGCTCCACCTAGAATTCGTAAAAATTTTGTTTGGATAAGATATTGGTCCATCTCGAATAGGGGGCTCATGTTCTTTGGTCACTATTCATTTTGATATAACTATTGGCTACTCTTCCTGTTGTTTAATTGCCCCCTCATGAGAAACTGTTGAAAGTAGGGTGGCGAGAAATACCGAAATTATGATGGTTAAAGTAAGTAAAACTCCAGTGTCCTTTGCCGGGGGGAATTTGCTAAATGAAACTACGAAAAAGACACTGCAAGAAGTGATAGCAGCGCCCCATCTTGCCATATTATCAAATTTCCAAGACGTGATTTTATCACTTGCGTGCGATAGATAGTCAGCGGCAAATCCCATGCCAAGTAATACCGCTGGAGCAGTATTAACGCCTCTGCCACCAAGGTGGCTGGCCAGTCCATCAACTGCAATACCAACGGCTATTGTACCAATGGCTATTCTTGCTGCTCGATTGGTTGAACCGGTCATTGCCCGAGAAATCGTGAATACTATTATTCCAGCAAAAATTATCTGTAAAATTCGTGTCTGTTCAAATGATTTTGCCAAACTAATTCCGGTGATTAAATCCCCACCAATCTCCCCAGACAAGTCATTATCATCAAGTAAATTTTGAGTATCAAGAGAAAATTGGTAAGCTGATTGAGCATTCTCGCCATCAATCACTGCAAGGATAAACGCCCCAGTGACCTCTCCATCAACCCTTAGCCATGGGTCTTTGACCAAAATTGATTCGGTTGTACTGTCATAGAGGTCATCAAAACTAGAATCTCCGCTTATATCGCCCAATCCTAATACTAATATTTCCCGGGATAAACCAGTATCATAGGCAATGATATTCGGGTGTTGAACAAATTGTTGTTTGAAATTATTTAGATCACTTAATTCACGGGAATTCTCGTTGTCTAAATCGAAGGTGATGAATACAATCGTACTAGATGCTATGACATACAAGTCCCTAAGTTCACTAAGTTCATCCAGTGATTCACTATCCTCGGGTAAGAATTGGTTGATATCTAGCGCCTCAACACCAGTAGGAGATGTTACAGCAATCATCACTAAGGCAAGTAGCGCCACCGGCCAGCCCCATTTTATTTTATTTTCAGAAGGAAAATTTACCACATCGTTAACTATTGGTGCAGTTCGAGATTTGAGATAATATCCCTCTAGCACAAATCTAGTAAGTAGCCAATCAAAGACAATCCCGATAATCATCACCAGAGCAAGGCCACGTTGGGCTTTAATGGGTGAAAACAGTGCTAGGGACACCGCAGCAACCGTTGTTGCCATTGCCAATAGCAATATCTCCCTCACCTCTTTAGTTGGTTTATTCGAAGATTTATACCAGAATGCCCCATCAACTGCTACCCCCATTATAATAGGAATAGCAATCCCGTCAATAACTGAAAATTGATAATCAAATAATTGAAGAAAACCAATTACTGCTAAAACTACCAAACCAACTGAGCCCAGAGTCATTAATGTAGTCTTGATGTCTCTGAAAAACAACCACAAAATTGCCAGCAAAATAACAGCAGTTATTGGTAAGATTTTCGATAAGTCGTCCTTAGCGATCAGTTCTGCTTCCTTAAACAGCATATTGACACCGGCCGGCTCAAAGTTAAACTCCGAGTTGTCAGAAATCTTTTCGCACCAAATCGATAGTTCAGACCAATCTACTGGTTTTTCACTGGAATCAAGCCAAATTAACCATAACAATTCATTGGCCTGAGGGGGTTGGGTTGCTGATGCTCCAGCAAATTCTGGACATGCCACTCCGATGTTAGATTCCTTTGGCAGCAAAAGTAAAGTGGCCTGAAGGGCGTTGTTTTCGGCAGCATTTGCCTCCTCTGAGCACCACCCTTCTTCATTGGTTGGCTGCAGAACTTCCCCCCAACTGGTCGCATTGGCTAGGCTCTTATTGCGTGTATTAAATGCGCCTTCCCAAGCTGAAAAGGGGGTTTCAAGACGCTGAATATAGACTTTATTCGAATCAAATGAGTAATTTGAATCGGTAGATGTGCGTGCTTCTTGCTCTATATTGTACAATTGCTCAACGCGTGAGAAGTTGCTGGTTAGCGGACCTAAGTCTTCGTGTTGAACTCGAATTATTAGATACGCTGAAATGGTTGAATCATTACCTTCTGATTTTATTCTCTGCATTGCTGGGTCTTCAAAGATTGCTTCTGTAGCCATCGAGGTTTGGGGAGGAGAGATTACTGCGGGCAGGCTAAGGATACATAATGAAATTACTACAATTAATTTCATCCTCTTGGCGCTCATAACATCACTCAGTGATTAACTTCAGCGCCATTCGACCCAGGACCCTGTTGTCGGGTCTCGATAGAACCAATTGCCAGAGCCTGCAGGGAATTGTATGGCTTCATAACCATCATGCATTTCTCCTCTAGCAGTAATTGGAGGCGTTGAAGGGGCTGCAGCAATTGTTGGGGATACTGTATCAAACAAGTCCTCTTCTTTAGCAAATTGTTTTTCGTCAACTTCATCACCTCTATTACGTAATGTAATAAACAATCCAACTGCGATTAGTATCACAATCAGCCCTATTGAGCCGCCGATTAATACCATACTATTCGACGTTGAGTCAGACGATTCGGACTCCGAATCTTGTTGCGAATCCGTACTGTTGTCGGTAAGATCTCCTGTGCCGTTTTGGTTATTTTGATTATCATCAATATCCCCAAATGGAGTTGGGTCTGAGTTATCGCCAATTCCGTCATTGTCCGAGTCGGACCATTCCGATGAATCGATTGGGAATAAATCTCCACCGACACACATTTGGAAGACGTCAATGGCTCCGTCGCAATAACCATCGTTATCGGTATCCGCTTTTAGTGGATTAGTTTGTGGATCAGACAGTAATTCCTGATCATCCAGTATACCATCTGAGTCATCGTCGGTATCTGCATTATTGCCGATATTATCCAAATCTGTATCAAACCACTCGCTTGAATCATCTGGGAAGGCATCCAACAGGTCACCATAACCGTCAGCGTCTCTATCGCCGGGCAATCCGTCATCATCATCAATCCCGTCTTCGTCGACCTGAAGAGAAATCTCTACAGGATAATATTGTCCGCCTGAGACTCTAATGGTGATATCACCAACAAGTATTGGGAAGGAGTTTTGGCCGTTTTCATTGCTAAGAAGGCTGGTTAATGTTTCATCGCCTCTAACAACTGTGATTGATAATCCTTCAACAGGGTTGTTTGACTCGTCGGTGATTGTCACCAGTACGATGTCCCCTGGTGCAGGGTTTGATGGTGAGAAAACTAGTGAAAGGTTTTCCATTGCCGGTGGTTCAGGGTTTGGAACAGAGAGCGTGGTGCTAATTGCAGAAACTAAATTGGCAGACTGACCTGAGCCTTGTTGGGCTACTGAAATCACCGTATATTCTGATACTGGCGAGGATAGATATGGCAGTTGTAAATCTGCGCTCGAGCCTTGCCCCCATGCAATAGTGCTGAAACGCGTAACATACTCTTCAAAAATCTCGAAGTTTTCTTCGTCAGTTAATTCTACTTGCTCTTCGCAATTTTCGTCATTGATTTCGGGTTCCCAGTCGTGATGAGAATCCCCTATCAAGATTGTAAGACTAGAGCCGATATCTGTATTAGTTGTAAAATCATAACTACCAGGGCTCATTTCAGTCATATCGTATTGTAAAATATAGCGTCCATCGCTATCTTGGTATGGTGTGTCATAGAGCTCGACAGGCATATCTGTTGATTCTTCAATTAATTCAGCATTTGGTGCAGAAGCTTGGATTTGTGTTCCGCCATATCTTGATTCGTCGGAAACATGCCTCACACCAATGTATAGCGTAGCTTCTTCTTGTTGGGTCATATCATTCCAATAACTGTTAGTCCAGGGGTCAAGACTTTCGCAAACTTTCTGGATGTTTTCTTCAACACCAACCCAATCTGTTGCAGGCCTTAATACCTCATTGGAAATCAATTCTGTAATGGTTGAAAAGTCAACCGTAGCGGGGTCAAATCCTTGGCTTGGAGAGGCGACGGCGAGTATTCTAGTCGCTTGTTCTATTTCACCTGATAATGCAATATTGGTAGTTTGGCCTGGGCCAAGGCTTCCAGTCAAAGACAATTCTTGTGGGTTGTGTAATATCAATCCAATATGTAGAGCCAGTGGGGTTAAACTTTGGTCCATATTACTCTCACCGTTTTCGTCTGATTCAGAAGACATTATCCCAATCAATGATAGGGGCGAGGAATGGGAAATTTGAATACTCCTAGAGGTTTCTCCGGGATTAAAAATGATCTCTTGCATATCCGGTTCGGCTTCTAATTCAATATCATCAAAGATTTCTGAAAGGTCTAACGGGATATGGCCAATAATTGTTTTATGGTGACTATCAGAAATTCCACTGGTTGTAATAGTCAAAGATTGGGTATCTTCTGTCGTATTAGCGGCATAAACTGGCAAACCGGCAAAATAATCAATTATGTCGAAATTACTAACTTCAATTGTTCCAGCCGTTGCAATTCCAAAATTCAAACCGAATCCAGTCAGAGTTTCACCATCTGTTGAACGCACAACTTCGGTTTGAACAATCGAAATGTATGCTCCTGTATGTGGCGGGGTGACTGACAGGGATGTTTTGCCATCGGAATCTGATGTAGATACTTGTTGAGTCATTACTTCAAATGGCCCATTGGTGATGAATTCGTTTATTATTGAAGGAGAAGGGGTAAAAGATTGTCGTTCTTCTTGTAAATTGCACCAATTGGGATTTTCTAGCTCCCCAAGGTAAGGGTTTCCTTCTTCATCATACATCCTAAAACCGCTATCATCCTCTGATGCCACATAGGTGTAAGTATGAACTACTGGAGTATAACCGGTAACTGGTGTGAAAGTTATCTCAATTGGGTATTCCCCACTATTATCATATGTATGGTATTGGTACCCATTACCCATCATTTGAGGGGGGTCTTCTTGATACTGGTTTCCATCCCCCCAATCAATGGTTAATGAGTCTAAGTCTGGTTTGTCGTAAGATTGATCCATATCATTTTCGCTATCCCAATAGTTAAAATTGTCATAACGGAAATCTATGCCAACAGAGAGTGAATCGGGATTGCCCCAAGTTGTCGCACATCCTGCAGTTCCTGGAAGGGGCATTTGCTTAATGAATTCGAAATCAAGACCGGTTTCTGTGGTGCCTCTTGTAGCGACATCGGCCAAGCCGCCCGCTACCGGTAGTGAATCACTATGGCTTGCGTCCCAGGCGCTACCCGTGCCTGAACGAGTTATTTCTTCCCAATCTTGGTTCACATTTTGTACCGCTTGTGGGTGATTGTCGCCATTTCTTTCCTCACCGCCTGTGAAAGTTTCTAAGGTGCCACTGACATCCCCATCAAGGTCTGCGCCGTTGTATTCTGCAGCAATATCGGTTGATGTTATGGAATAATCAACATCGCCATCTGGAGAGAATGTTGCTGCGGCAGAGGCGCCTAGTCCGGGTGAAACGCGTAGAATGGTAGTGTCGACATTAGCACCGGAAATTGCCCCGTTAACTGCATCATAACTTACTGATTCAACGGTGTACGGTTGGTCAACCAATAAGGTCTCATCCTGGTCCACTATTACCCCAAGAGCAGAAACAAGGAATATCTCATCAAGAACTTCGATTGCCATTGATTCAAGAAGTGATGGCTTTAGATTATTGAATTCAAGTTCTGCATAAGAAACATAGCATTTACGTTCATTATCTGCGCATGGTGGACGGTGATTTTGTAGTGGTTGGTTGAAGTGGTATGTTTCCTCTCCAACTCTATCTGCGGTAAAGCGGCCAAAATATTCATCGCCTATTGCTCGGTTCAACTCTACGTCATGTACTACTCCGTTGGAATCAGTCATAGTCATATTAAATTTCTCGGGATAATCTCCATCTCCATAGCCTTCGAATTGGAGTCGTAGACCAAATCCTATATCGAGAACATATTTATTCAAATTTGATGTTCGAATCGAATGGAGGTCGTCGAATATGACATATTGGAATGTGTCTTCATCGCCATCGTCGTGGTCATCCTCCCCGTGGGCATCATCGCCATCGTCGTGGTCACCCTCGTCGTGGTCGTCTTCTTCTGGATAGTCATATTCCCATTCTAAGATTTGACCCATTGTAGCATTAGTTGCCCATTGAGTAAACTCTTGAACTGCCTCGCCGGCATCTTGCCAAGTTGGATCCTCAATTGTGTCCCTAAGTATTGTGAGCAGTTCAATATCAAACATGTTAAAGTCGTCAAATCCGTCTGCAACGTATTGATGAGATGATTCCATTTTTGCCTGCCATTGTAATCCTTCTGTTGTATTGAGCAGTAATTCATATTCCCAAATTATGTTATCGGGAAACTCATCTCCGTCTTCATCAACAATATTAACGTCCATTTCAGACCAACTAACAACTAACTTTTGGAATGGCGTCATTGTATCATAATTGCCATCTATAAGTGGGTCTACCCACACTTCAAATCCTTGGATTAGTGCCTCGGGATGCATTGAAACGGAAAGTAATGCTATATTTCGAAGCACGGTTTGAAAGGATTCAAACACCATGGTATTGTCGGCTAGGTTGTCTAATGCAATCTCCATTTCTTGCCATTCATTACTGCCCAGCATGGCATCATAAGCTGCAGAGAAGTCTTCTGTTCCAGCGAATCTGGTGAAGTTTTCAATTGGGTCAAAAGAGGCGATGTAATCTGCTACATCGCTAAAACCGTTCACAGTTCGGGGCAAGGGGAATTCATCACCATAAACGAATAATCCTGTCAAAAATGCCATACCAGCATCGAGATCTGAGGATTCAAGAAACTCCATCAACGCTTCAAGGAATTTAGCGCCTTCTACCATGTCATATCCAGGATTATTATATCCTGCAGAAAGCATGTTGTTCCACAATTGAGCGCTGCCGCCCAATCCAGAGCCGCGTGTTGCGTCATCAACAAATTCAATCCATCCACCGCCACCTGGAGCTTGTGCTCCGGAGGAGTTGAGATTGTCGAAAACTGCTTTCATATCCATAGTTGGATTGGCTGAATCCCATGTGTTGTCAATGGTTTGGAGAAGTTGTTCAATCTCTGAAACTAATTTATCAGGAATCTGGGTTGGATTATCTGTCGCCGTCAAACCGCCTTCTTCCATAGAGATGCTGGCACCATAAACTCCACCAAGAGAATTGATAGGAACGGTATATGTTCCTGACCAAACCATGACTTCTTGAGAATCATCGTGATAACCATCTGGTTGCATAACAAGTGTATCGATCACAACTGGGTTTTGGGGGGTTTCGCCTTGAGTAATGATTCCAATTGGATCATTGTCCGGGTAGTGAAGGATATCTGCAGTCACTATGGTTGATGTTGTTTGAACGTTTCCTGAATGCCCTTTTGTGTTGGCAAAGATTTCAATCGTGTCGCCAACGCTGGTGAATTTTGTTGTAACAAATGCGTCAACACTTATTGGTTCCCCATTGCTTGGAGAGGTGGCATTAGGAGCAATGTCGCTAGCAACTATTGGTTGAGCCGTCATCGTAATTAAAATTAAGATTAACAAAAATGCCCTATTTCGCATGATGTATGTATCTCATAGGTATTATAAATAACAATGGGGATGATAAAATTTCACCTATTGAATCAACAGGCCAATGCTTAATTCTCCGTTAGCATCTAAAATATTGTAAAATTCATGGCTTTCAGTCTGGGTTTTTACCACTATACTGCCATGTAATTTGATTTCGAATGTCGTTAAATCAACTGCCGAAAGCCAAGCAGACAGGGGACTTAGTGAACTGATGTTTGATGTTAATTTGTAAGTTGATGCTTGTTCTATCGCTGCGGTATTTGCCAACATGTAGGTGTTGTTATTGGCTAGTGGCAATTCAGCCGAGATTATTCCCTCAATAAGTGACAAGTCTTGACTGGAAGATGGGAGGTTAGAGATATCTTGCTCAATCCAACTTGTTGGCGCTACTATAGCTATTGGCAAAACGGACTTATCAAAAGTGGCAATTAGTATTGCATCTGGTGCAGTGCTTTTACAAAGAAAACTATCTGGCAAGCAGGCTTGAATTAGCTTTATTCCGTCTTCGGGGGTCTTGATTAGTAGTTCAGGGCCTGAACGTGATTCTATTCCTAAAGCAGTTTCAATGAAATTAGCATTTTCTGAGAGGCTCGGCAACCATCTTGGCGGATTATGGTTGAGTATTAGCTCCCAGGAAGAGCCTACATCCCCGGCATTCCAGTTGAAACTAATTCTTTCTTGGTCGATGTAATCTGTCGATGATTGATAAATCAAGTGGGTGAAGTTTAGTTCGCCTTCTACTCTACCCTTTCTATCCTCCATATCATATAATTCTGTGATTATTATCTCACCCTGTAGAGTTACGCCAGTTATCTCGGCATTGCAATTTCTACAGTCTTCTACCACAACTGGAAAACTTGTCAGATTTAAATTTGCAATTGCCCCCGTTTTGAAGTCTTGGAGGCCAAAAGAGTCCATTGAGTCTCTAGTAGATAACTCAATGGTGCCCGATAATGCTGTCAAATACTCCTCGCTTTGAGTCTCTTTGGGTGAATAGAAATATAATGAAGTTGCAGCAAAAACAACTATCAAAATGGCGAGCCATTCAAAAAAGCCATACTTAGAATGGTTTGCTTCCACGGCCTTGCTAATTATTGCTACTTCATGAGTCTTGCTTTACATGTCAAGTAGATAGCCAAAAATTAGCGGTGCAACTATGGTTGCATCGCTTTCAATTACGAACTTTGGAGTTGCTGCAGACAACTTTCCCCAAGTTATTTTCTCATTCGGTGGAGCGCCTGAGTATCCTCCATAGGAGGTACTAGATTCACTAATTTGACAGAACCATGACCATAAAGGTACTGAACGTTGGAGATCTTGATTAAGCATTGGTACTACACAAATTGGAAAATCACCAGCAATCCCGCCGCCTATTTGGAAGAAGGCTAGTTTTGTCGATTGGTGTTCATACCACTTTGCCAAATTAGTCATGTAATTTATACCACTTAACACCGTATTGGGTTTGATTTCTGATTGTATAACATGAGAGGCAAAAATGTTGCCTAGTGTTGAATCTTCCCAGCCTGGCACGAATAATGGAATTCCCATTTGTGCCGCCGCCATAACCCAACTATCCTGCGGGTCGCCCTCGATATTAAGGTCCCCAGATTGTAAGATCTGAAAAAAGAATTCATGAGGCAATTTGCCTTGGTCATTATCTGAATAATTCTGCCAAAGTGGCAGCATCACTCGCTCGATTTCTCTAATTGCTGCGTCTTCAGGAATACAGACATCGGTAACACGGTTTAGTTTTCTGTTGAGCAATTCAGCGTCGTCTTCGCTAGACAAACTTCGCCAGTCATCGATTGACTCGTATTTTGACTGAGCGACCAGTAAAAAGACATCCTCCTCTAGATTTGCCCCAGTGCATGAAATCCCTGCAACAACACCGCTCCTGATTAGTGGCGCGAGTGTTTTACCAAGCCTAGCCGTACTCATCGCTCCGGCTAACGTGATGAATAAGCGGCCGCCGTCCAGGGTAAATTGAGTCAATGATTGTGCTGATTTACTCAACTCACCGGCATTAAAATGATGATAATTAGCGTTGACGAACTCTCTGACGCTCAAATTATTCACCTCTGTGCAAAAACCGATTAGCGGTTGTTCTTTGCTCTAACACTATTGTTGGAGATAATTGTCTTAAC
>PBTA01000027.1 GCA_002726395.1 Methanobacteriota archaeon
CCAATAACCGGGGAATGCCGCCATGGTTTCACTGCGCAAGCCAAGCAAAACTTCAGGTCCATTTGGCCCGTCTCTGGAAAGCGTCATTGTCGCAGTAGGTCGAGGCGGCTTACGAACAAAACCCGACAGGTCAACGCCTTCAGGCAACTCGCTCATAGACATCCCTCAAGGCCTAGGGGTTTGAACTCTTGTGAGTTCAGACCTAAAGTTAACAATAAGCGATATACACCTCTAGTGACACATTTGCTAGAGCTTATCGTAATATGATTATTATCTGTCGGTTGTAAACTTATACAGTCATTGACACAGCGCTGATTAATGGGTTGGGAAGGACCATATTATTTTCTTGAATGTGGTAATCGTGATGCGCGTGTTTCATTGCCTAAAATCAAGAAGTTTTCAAACAGGAGAGAAAAGAAACTCAATGCTGCTGAGTATTGGTCAAAAAGACTTGGCCTTGACCTCAATATGCCAGATGATACTAATGATTATTCAAACCCTCCTCACTTCCAACATACGAATTATGCTGACCCAGAAGTCATTCATAATAAAATTGTAAATGGGGAAAATGAAATCACCCAATCTGTTAATGTAGCATGTCCACATTGTGATGAACATCTATCAATTGAAGTCCCGTTTGAAGATGAGTATGTTTGCCCTAATTGTGATGGGGATTTTGCATTTGATTCGAACCAATCGCCTAAATCATCTGGCAATGTTGACTGGTATTCAAGTCACCGTGAAAACCTCTTAGAAGCGATAACTAATCACACATTATCAAAAAATTACGAAGTTTTAGAAGAACAAAAAAGATCACGAGGCATTTCAGCCATTGACAACATAATTGTCACATTCTTCGGCCTTATACTTAGCCTTGTGCTGACTCTTTTCTCTGGAGCATTTTTACTAATGTTCCCATTGTCTTTGTCACCAGACTCGGAGATACCTATCATAATGGCCTTGATTATGTCGATTAT
The DNA here is from genome assembly GCA_002726395.1 of Methanobacteriota archaeon. Taxonomy (GTDB): domain Archaea; phylum Thermoplasmatota; class Poseidoniia; order Poseidoniales; family Poseidoniaceae; genus MGIIa-L1. The sequence continues at coordinate 978 of PBTA01000027.1, forward strand.
TGGTATATTGACGATTATCCCCTGCCTGAAATTTGTTAGACAAATTATATCCGATTTTTTCAAACCTGAAACTCATGAAAAGTATACCCTGACTCAATATTTTGATTCTGTTCGAAAATATATTGCTTGGGTGGAAGTAATCAACAGTTCAACAGAAGGCCGCAGTGGTTCATTGTTTGTAATTAGTGAAGCGGTTCTCAGGGATAGCCATATATTGAAATCATATTATGTTTATATCAGCCATGATACTGGTGGTGGTGGTGGTGGATGAAACAGACGCTACCTTTCCAATGTAAGCAACTTTAATCCTTGTGAGTTCTTGGATCATACTTTCAGTTTCTCTGGAATTGAATCCCAATCAGAACCAAGCCAAAAGAGAGGGGATTTTTTCTTATCGTTCCATCGCCAGTGTTCTCGGAGAGGTAAAGACAAATCCGATGCAAGTTTTTCGGCAAATTCACGTTGCTCGGCTTTGGTTTTAAATTCAAACCGTATTTTTATGTCTTCAACCCAGCATTTGACACCATCATTTTCCGGGCCTACTCCCTCGAAAAAAGTCTCGTCATACCCGTTTAGCTTGTATCCAGGTTTGATGATTTGTTGGCCCATTCGAGCAAAAGGATCGGGTTCATCTCGAACGAGACGAATAAGGTGAAGACAAACGTTTGGACCCCTGTAGTACCTCACCGTATTCGTAGGATATAAGTCAATCATTCGAATGCAAGAGTGCTCAGGAATTTCATTCCGCTTCAATTTTTTACTGTAAATGCCATCCAGAAGATGGAGATGTTTCTGCGTGACGCGATAGCCTTTGAAGCTTAGAGCAAATAGGGTCAACCTGAAATGTTTGGCTGCGAGCAAACCAATGGTTAGTAACGAAAACCCAAATGCCAATGTGAAATCCAAAGGATTTGAATCAAGTCCTACCCATATTGTGGCAATCGAAACCATCAGAAATATCGCCGTTGTAGTTGATAATTGATTATCCCCATTGCTTCTTATGTTTATGGATTCAATAGCCTCCTGCGATTCTTCATCTTCACGAACCAATACGTATTTGTTGCGTAAGAGGTCTAGTCTTTCACTCAAAGCTTCATCCCTCAAATCATCGGCGTTTTGGTCTTGCTTACGTCTGCGACTCGGCAGCAAGTCTGTATTTCGTTGAACAATAAACCACGCAAAAAAACAAGGTAGGGCAAATAATCTGAAAGCATCTTCTTTGAGTGCGTTTGACTCTCCGGATTGAAGGATAACGAGTAATTCCATGAGCGACGACACAGATGTCAGGAAAAACAAAAACAACGGAGGAAGAAGTCGTCGAAGAGGATGTATGGCGGGGTTAGCGATTCCGTTTACCTTATGATTTTCATCAAATGTAGCATTGGAATTCCGATATGCCTCGGAAGTTTTTGGGACAACACTCCCAAGTGAAGCCCCTCCTATTTCTTTTGTGTATCGAACATGTCCAAAGAAATCATCTGGACGGTGTTTCCATTTCACTTTGTCCATCCACTTGTATCTGATAATTTCATTGTGATAGCGATGATTGTCATCCATCAACACCTCCCAGTAAAGGTCTTCAATTTCTTTGCTAGGGTTTCTCGCCCCGTGACTTTGCCTGAACTCAATGACACGCTTCAAGTCACGATATTCTCGAATCTCTTTTGGCACCAACATAGAAAGCCGTCCCGTCCTCGAAAGGCCGGAGAATGCAAACCAGGGCGCAATAAACAATTGAATGAAAAAACCACTGAGGAACAATGGCCATGCCAAATCATACCCTACTGCCTCATTCATATCGACGAATAAACTGCGAGGAGTTCCATCTTCAGATTCAAGAGGTATGTTCCACATGATCCATCCAACGAAGAAGAACAAAATGCCAGAGACAACAAGCATGATTCTGTAGAGAATCTTGAATCTTTTTTGTAAAAGGACTCCTTCTTTCAACTTTGATTCGAAATCAACTTCTTCCCAAAAGGCTTCCATGCAATACTTCAAATTGAAGCCGGCCATAAACTCTCCTTCGTGAAGTCGCTGTGCATTCAACAATTGCCAACCTTGAACATGAGTGCGCATGAAGATACTCATGCGATTTTTAATCATTCAAATGTTATCCAGTATCATAATTCACCGCTTGTGAGTTGTTCATCTAAATCTTAAATCAAAAATATTGAAAATAATGATAAAATTAGTATTATTATGGAGAAAGAACGAATTGAAATCACAACAGAAATTATTCAAAATTATAGAGGGTTATTAGATGATTTCAGACTTCGCTGGGAGGGTGTTAATGTTTCAATCAACTTTCACTCGCCAGATTCTAATTGGACTTCAACCCATGAATCGGAGAATCCTGAGGATTATCTATGGAGATTGATTTATGGAAAACACAATGTCCACACACAGATGTTTAATTTGATTCGTAATGGGAAAACGGTATACTGTGAAGTATCAAAAAAAACCCTTGTGAGTTATTCTTCTTCGAGTAACTTCCCAATATCATCTGAAATTGTATGTTGTTGAGTAAATAGTTTTCTCATCTTAGACTTGAGACGGAATATTTCCGATGTTTTTTCCGAAAATCCGTATTCAGGAGAACTTGAAGCAGCAGGGCGACCTCGTCGTCGAGGTGGCCGGAGGGTGTGCATATGCAAATATGAGAATAAACAATCATTGGTTTCTGTTTTGGCATCGATTAGTTTCTCTCATAAAACTTCAGCAAAACAGGCGGCAAAATATTACTCAGAAGAGCTCGGAATATCTTTTTTGGGAATTGTTGAAACTAAATCATTACCCAAAAGTCCACTTTATGCCGAATGAAAATAAATCAGACATGGTAAAACAGTATATGTGAGTCAGACCTAAAGTCAAGAGTAAGCGATATAGATATATGGTGACCCATTTGCTAAAGTTTATCCTATTATGATTATTCTCTGTCGGTTGTAGACTTATACAGTCATTGACCCAGGAATGATTCATGCCTTGGTCAGGACCATATTATTTTCTTGACTGCGGCAGTAGTGATGCGCGTGTTTCATTGCCTGTAGCCAAGAAGTTTGTAAACAGGAGAAAAAAAAACCTCAATGCGGCTGATTATTGGTCACACAAACTTGGCCTTAAACTTGTAATGCCAGATGATACTAATGATCATTCAGGTCCTCCTCGCTTTCAACATACAAATTATGTTGACCCAGAAGTCGCTCATGATAAGATTGTAAAAGTGAAAAACGAAATCACCCAATCTGTTGATGTTGCGTGCCCCCATTGTGATGAACATCTTTCCATTGAAGTCCCGTTTGAAGATGAGTATGTTTGCCCTCATTGTGATCTGGATTTTGAATTTGATTCCGACCATTTGCCTAAATCATTTGGCAATGTTGACTGGTATTCAAGTCACCGTGAAACTCTCTTAGGAGCCATAACTAATCACACAGTATCAGAAGATTACCAAATTTTACAAGAAAAGAAAGGAACTCGCGGCCTTACAGCCATTGGAAACATATTCAGTACATTAATGGGCATTATATGGGGTCTTGGGTTTACTTTTTTCTCTGGATTATTTTTACTGATGCTCCCATTGTCTTTGTCACCAGACTCGGAGGTACCTATTATAATGGCCTTGATTATGTCGATTATTGGTATTTTGACGATTATTCCCTGCCTGAAATTTGTTGGAGAAATCATAACTGATTTTTTCAAGCCCGAAGCTCATGAGAAGTATACTCTGACTCAATATTTTGATCCTGTTCGAAAGTATACTGCCTGGGTTGAGTTCATCAGAAGTTCAACCAAAGGACGCAGGGGCTCACTGTTTGTAATTTCTGAAGCGGTTCTCAGTGATAGTCATACATTGAAATCTTACCATATTTATCACAGCAATGATAGTGGACACGGTGGTGGCGGTGGTGGATGAAACAGACACTAACTTCGAAATATAAGCAACTTTGAATCCTTGTGAGGGGGATGGTTTCTCGGAATTATCCAAATAATGAAAAAATTTCAAAAAAAGATAATGCAGTAAATGAGTCACCATTCCACCATTGAAATGTGAGGCACCAAAACAAAAAATAGACAACATTGGCTATTAACCAAAAACTAGGAATGACGACCATTACGGTAGCAACTATATAGAAAATTGTTATTGCAATCACTTGACTATTATTTATTTTTTCATTTTTTACAATCACTACATTGCTTTGTTCAAGAGGAAGACTGTGTGATTCTGGATTTATTGGCACCCAACTTTTGCCATCTTCGCTTAATTGTAGACCTCTTGAAGATGCTTGGGAGATGATAGATTGTCTCTCTTGAATAGAATTTTCCTGAGGAATACTCGATGAAATTTTAACTCCCTCGAATATTTGTCTTTACAATATTACATAGTATTGTTCCCAACAATCCTTGTGAGTTGATACACAGATAAACAACAGGTAATTTCCATGGAATCGCAATGGTTCGCTCAAAGGCCTCGATACAGTATGGGGATAAGCACATAAATTGTGAAAATCACTAGTAGGATTAGACCGGCTATCATTCCGAATACTATCTTAAATGCAAGGGGCATAGGTTCGTGATGATTGATTTGGTGATTTGAAATTTGTTTGGTTTTTTTGGCATTTTCCCAACTAAACTCTTTGTAGCAATAGGGGCAATCAAACAATCCTGAGAGTCCGCCTTCCAATTCAATATTTTTATGGCAATGAGGGCATTGAATCTCTACCATGATAATAAAAGAAGACATAGACATAATTTAATCCTTGTGAGTTGTTTTACTATTTTAACTGAAAAAGGTTAATGAAAATACAATAAGACCTATCAGCAATGGTACCTTTATGATCGTCAACCAACTAGTGCCCGTACTAGAGTCATTTTCTTCGTGGTTATTCTTAGAAAAAAACTTAAACAAATTAGTGATAAGAAAGACAATCATTGCTAATATGAATATTGCAAGACCCCAACCAACCCATGCTATAACTTCCCAACCATTTGGTGCCAAACTAGGAAACATTGCTGGAGCAAAAGTCACGATAATTGAAGTTGCTAACAGGAACAAACCGAAATAGTTCAGGCGAGTGTAAACTTTTTCCTTTGAATTATCCACTTTACTATCAGGTGCTGCTTCCACTTCATTCAACTCCAAGAATAACAACTCCTAAGTCGTCTTTGTGGTTGAACAGACTTAGTATTGTTCCCGACAATTCTTGTGAGTTTGTAGCTAAGTAACAAAGTCTAATGCAAATACAATAAGACCTATCAGCATGGATCCATATATCGCAATCAACCAAATAATGCCTACATCTGATTCGGAATTCTCGTCTGTATCTTTCACGCCAGTGAGATCATCTTTTCCTGACACATCTCGCCATATGCTTGATACTATTCAATCCTTGTGAGTCGAGAGAGATTATATCTATAGCAATAACAGGGTTATCATCATAGGAGTTGTAGATTTTGACGGGTGAAGACAACCTAACATCATTATTAAACGAATTTGAGGATGAATATTTTGAACCACCTTCAGAATTAAATAAAGAACGTGTATATTTATTTTTAGTTAAGTTGGTTATTTGGTTGGCCATCGTGTTCGTCATATTGGCCTTGGCATATCTCGTCGTATTGGAACTAACACGGGGTTCTGTTCATGGTTCAGGCTGTTGGGGCTTCCCTGGCGAAGACTGCTCCTGAATCAAACCTACAAATCGCTGCTTAACATAAAATCCTTGTGAGTTATTAGACTGTAAAGAAATCGATTAGCAATTTATTGACTTCTAAATGAGCATCTTGTTGAACCCAGTGTGAGGCGTCGAGATACTCGAGGCGGCAATTCGGTACGTCTTCACTGCTTGGCTGGGCAAGTCGAATACCTAGATAGCGGTCTTTTCTCCCCCATATCACTAGAGTCTTAGCATTGATTACCCTAATTGATTTTCTGGTAGAAAACGGAGATCTCAGTGCTGCACGATAGTAGTTTATTGGACCGCGTAAGGACTTACGATTATTGAACACTGTTGAATAAGCCTCAATATCGCTATCGCTTAGTTTTCCTTGATTGACGTAATGCTTAGTGGCGATTTTTCGCATNACTTTACGGNATCTTCTAGACAAAAGTAATTCGGGAAACAGCGGGATTTGAAAGAAGAACATATACCAGCTTTTGATTAGTTGACTTGGTCGCCGTATCCCTTTTTGAAACGCTCTAGGATGAGGGACGTTTAGAATGGCGAGTTGATTGATAATTTCGGGATAACGCATCGCAACTTGCCANGCAACTGCTGCCCCCCAATCGTGACCAACAACATGGGCTTTCTGTTCACCNGCATGTTTGATTAAGGCCACTACATCTGAGGCTAGCACCTCAATTTTATACTGAGAAACTCTNGACGGACTATCTGTAAGGTTATACCCTCGCATGTCTGGAGCAATCACCCGATAGCCTGCTGCTACAAGAGCAGGAATTTGGTGGCGCCATGAAAGCCAAAATTCGGGAAAGCCGTGTAGGAGAACCACTAAGGGGCCTTCTCCGGCCTCGACATAATGAAAATTCAAATTATTAATCATGGCTGACTTGTGAAGTAATCCTATCCCCTCAAGTTTGGTCATCAATTTATCTGTATGTTAGACGGCCATTAAATCCTTGTAAGTAGGAATTATTCGCTAACTAAAAAGGAATCTAACATTAATTAACAATGTAATTATCCTTCGCTAGGAGAGAGTTGGTGTAATATTATCTCCCTCATTCCCATTTGAGATTCTACAGTAAAGTAAGTGGATACATAAGGATTAATGTCAAGATAAAGTGGCTTANTTAAGCGATTTGGGGGACTTTTCTTGCCAAAAATTACTTCACAGAAAAAAACATCATATTAATAAGGGGCGGATGTAGTTTGCTTCGAGGCGAACTAAAATGTTAGGACAGTTAAGGAAAATTGGATTAGTAGCAAGCATGTTATCAGTAGTAGGATCTTTGTATATTTACTTTATATCAGAGGAAACCAGTTTGGGTATATTTGTGGGTCTTTGGGCCCCTACTTTGATTCTTGCAGCTAAGGAAATTGAAGAATGGATGCAAAACTGAATCTAACGGTAATGACAGACCTGTCGAGCGATCTCGGCCCATTTAGATATGATTTATTCTAAGTGGCTGTCATGGGCTAACCTAATTGGTAAAGTCACTTAGAAAATCCCAAATCAGTTGATAGGTTGCAGTACCGTCTACTTCATCAGGCCAAGTATGCTCGTGAAACTCAATACCATAATGCTCAACTCGAGCATTGTAAGAACACTGTGAATGGGTTATGTGTTCAAGAAAAANGTCACTATCAGTATCGCTGGTTTGNCAAGCTAATGTTTGTCCCCAATAATCGATCATCCCCGGAACACTACTCATCGTACCAACNCCTTCATGCTCGCCATCTTTCCAATCCCAATCATCGTCATAATCAATGATNTAATCNAGTTTGCCGTGGATATGCATAACTGACATGCTGCCAAGCATATNGCAAGTTTCNGGNTGAACTGGCATTGTACCGGCAAAAGACGCAACTGCCGCGAAGCGTTGATTGAGTTGGCAAGCGACTTCATAGGTANACATTGAACCNANTGAATANCCAATTGCGTATAATCTGTCTTGGTCTATACAATATGATTTTGATAACTCATCAACGATTGCTTCAGTAAAATCGTTATCATCGCTAGAAGTTGCTGCGGTATTTAGGTACCATTCTCCTTCAGAAGCGGTTCTGTCCTCTTGTGCAATAGCATATGCCATGATGAATTTCTCCGCCTCTGCTAACTGATCAAATTCACTTTGTTGCTGAAAATCTTCTGCTTCCCCACCTCCACCATGAAAGGCAATGATGATTGGCAATTCTANNCCTGCATCTGAGCTTGGTNCTGNTAATCTAAATAATCTAGATTCGCCGTTAACGGTGATTTCGGTCATTGATTGTGAAATAGCANTTGAGCCTTGTAAGCAGGGATTTTCTACCTCTACTAATGATTCAGCATCAGTTACCACACTGGTCGATTCGTCGCTTATGCAGCCTATCAATGAGGCTGAAATTAGTAAACTGACTAATAGCAGTGACCTAAGTAGTNGCATGGGCTCNGGTTTAGTGTTTGATTTAACAATTTAACGCTGTTTTGTTTCAGCGATTTCAACACTAATTTTGAAACAAAGAGTTCTGATCGCTGTAATTGTCAGCCTCTTTCGAGTACAACCTAACATGAGTGGCATCCTCAATATCTTCAAACTCGGCCAAATATATGATGACGTCATCTCCAGCAGAAATTGTTCCTGNATTATCATTATCAAGATATGATATTACTCCATATTCCTCCGCCTCTTCGATTGACAAAGAGACTAAATCGGGTTGACAGGTTCGCTTAGTATAATCTCCGTTATCATCATAACCGGCTTCTACACAAATAGCAAAGGTAAGGTTATAATCATCCATATTCCCTTCCAAGCCGTATATTTGAGAATCAACTGTAAAGCCGACTATGTCATCTCCATCAGAATCATCATCTTCAACGTTCCTTGGGTCCCCACCGTCGCGCCAATGGGTAAACGATGCTGAATTGCCCCATTCCCCATTTTCGTCTGTGCCTTGACTACCAAACCCGTTAGTACAGTAGTGTGTTGCAATGTCATCATAATATTCACAATAATACCAATCATTGTCACCAGTATCTTCGGGCGGGTCACGGATGTCGTCACAACTCCAATAATAAGAGGTATAATCTTCATCTGGGTCTGCAGTATCTTCCCAATTACATGACCAATTAGCGGTTTCATAATTCACCCAGTAGCCAGTAAATTCTAGTTCCTCTTCCTCCTCGGATTCTGTTGCNTCTTCCCAGAATTGTGAGTCACNATTACAATCCTCTTCAGCAATCGANAGGTTGTAGGTAAATTCATCGAAACATCCTCCATTCTCCACAACATATGCAACCAGTTCAAACCATGCAACAAATTCGTCAGAACTAGCATAACCATCCATATTGGTATCATAAGCTCTCAAAGAAAATTCATAAATTGCAAGAGTTTCATTATCNATCTCTTCATCNAAGCATTCTTCAAGGGTGAAACCGCCTAATTGACATGAATAGTAAGAGATTTCAAGAGCTGTTACCAAGTTATCGCCATTTAAGTCGTACATTGAGATATACATTAAACCGAAATCTTCTACAGCTCCTCCACCTTCAAAATCTTCTTGCAAGTCAAGAGAAAACGGTATGGCACTCTGTTGCAGACTCATATCAACGACTGTTTCACCGCCAGAAATTAGATTGAATCTAACATTATTTCTTGAGTCCTGAACATCGGTAAGGCCAAAACCGGTGACAGTGAAGGAACTGTCAGTATATATTTCAATTGCACCAAATGGAGAACCTTCAAAGTTGACGAGCCCCGAAAAAATCATTCCTTCGTCAACTGTTCTAAATCCGGTTATTTCTACGGAAACCGGATTATAATACTTAGTGTAATCCTCAGCNGTTGGGTCTTCCATTCCAAGTTCATTTCGTAACTGATGATACTCAGATTCACGATTTTCAAGTGATACATTCATAACTCTATCATAGTGTTCTTGAGTTCCATTGAGTTGGTATGCTTGGTCTGCCCAATGNGTCTCAATCGAGTATACACACAATCCTGCACCATCATTATCTTGATCGTATAATTGGTCATCTGCTTCTGCACAAGTCAGACAGTCATAAGCGCCAGGTCCATCGCATTGACCGCAAGCAGCATGACAAATCCCGTCCCATGAATCATCAATATTGCCGAACCAAAGGTCGAAAATATCTCGGTGAGTGTTTGTGTTATTCATCCTAACTTGAGTAGATTCTTCATCACTTACGACAGAAACCTGTACTTGAGTACCTTCGACAATGTAATCTACAATTTTACTATCATTACCATAATTGTCTTCGGTAGTTATTTTAAACCCATTTGGACTGATAATCGTGGTTTCATGATAAGTCCAAATATCGCCGGTTATCGAAACCTCTCCAACTGACATAGTATAGCCAACTGGAGTTGTAATATTAGCATCAGGACCATTTTCCATCAGGTCGACGAAATCTTGAATCGCATTTTTTAGTGTGTCTTTAGTAGTACATTCCTCTGAAGTTTCACCAGTATTATTCACAATTCCTTCGGAATCAGAATTATTGTTGCACCAAGGGCCACCGATATTGTCATCGACTGAGCGCATACATCCTGCAAGGCACATCATCAAAACAATAGCAAAAGTTACTTTTTTGTCCATATTCGCTCGACGATAATTCTACTATATGAGATAACTGATGCTCGACAACAAGGGTTAATTCCAAACCACCCACAGTATCGATTAATACTCATTACAGGTTTTTATAATTGATTATAACAAGCCACCAATGAGGCTTTACTATCACTTTTGATTCCGAATATGAACCCTTTTTTCAACCCCCTGGTTGGGTGGTTGGGCCCGTATGGGCTGTACTTTACACAGGTATGGCGATTAGTTTGGTCAATGTGCTAGTAAAACGTAGTGAATTCTCAAATTTCGGTTTAATATGTGCCTTTTTTGTAATTCAGTTAGTGTTAAATTTTTCTTGGCCTGGAGTATTTAATTCAGAAAGATACTTGACCTCATTGGTCATGTTATTCTTCATGATTTTATTTACCGCACTTTATGCTTACATGATTTATGATGCAGCACCATTTGAATCTAAATTAATGTGGCCGTATATTGCTTGGATGACATTTGCCGCAATGATTAATACGGCGTATTATCTTGAATTCCGCTGATAATTAATTACTGGTGATGGGAGCAGTATTGCTCCATTGGGCATTTGGCTTGTGCCAGTCCCTCACTTGGTCGGTTTCTAAACGGAGTTGTATTCCTTGGCCTTGAGTGAATTCAACGTCTTCTAGAAGGTAGTCTACGACTTGTTCATTACTGCGGAAGGTTTCGTCAAACAGGACTTCTTCACCAATAATTTCGCCTTGCTGAGTGTATTGCAATATTACGCGCAGATGGCATTCCTGTAGTGGATTGCGCAATGAACATGATTCACTGCTTCCATCGTGTTCGACTTCAACAAATCCAGCAATAGTTTGTAATCCTGGTTGAACAACTAAATCGATTACAGTATCTTTTGCGGTTGGCGCACAAACACATTCCATGTTGTCTACCTCAGCTGCTGAATCTCGATTAACAGTAACTTCTGTTGTGGCGATTTTGATTTCATCTGGACCAATTGAAGTTGCTGTAACCATATAAACTCCCGAAGTTTTGAACATATGAGATACCGTAGACCCGGTAGCAGTGGTTCCATCAGCAAAGTCCCATGTTACAGCATCAGAGCCACCATTAGAGTCAAACACAAATTCATGGTAAACCCAAGTTATGGCAGCTTCTTCGTCATTGTCGCCCTCATCGATTTCAACTAGAGTATATTGATTAGTCCCCGTAGCATCATTCACAGAGATGGAAAATGAATCATCGCTGTCGGTAAAATTGGTGACGTCTAATTTTTCTAACACCACTCCGCCAAACAGACCTGAAACAAATATGACAATTCCAATCATGGCTACGGTACGGTTTGACATAAGCAGAAATCGGCGTCATTGCCTATATACTTCTGTCATGAAGCATAGGCGTCAAAATATACTGAATTGTCTGATCAACGATTGCCAATTCTACGGCCTCTATTACCTCGGCCGCCGACTTTTGGTCGCCCTTGGAATGACTTCTTTTGCCCTTCTGAACGGTTACCTCGGTTAGGTCGCGAGTGGGTATTACGCGGTTTTCTTTTGTTATACGGTCGGCGACCACCTTCCTGATTGTCTGATCGGTCACCGTCACGTCCACCATCACGGCCACCATCACGTTCACCGCCACGATTGCCACCACGGCCACCATCTCGGCCTCCGCCACGACCACCGCCACGGTTGCCACCACGGCCACCACCACGACCGCCGCCACGTCCGCCACCGCCACCTGAGCGATTTCGTCCACCATAATGGCCGCCACGAGAGTCGTTACGATCTCTAGAATCAAATCCACGATCCCTGCTTGCTGGAATAAATTCTACTTCGAATTCGGGTAAATCTGAAAATTCTGGTGGCTTAAATTCAACATTGATTCCGACATCACGTTGAATTCGATTGGTGGCTTTCTTCTGAGGTTTTTGCACCAAAGAAATCACCACACCAGTCATACCTCCCCTTGCAGTTCGCCCGCTACGGTGCTTGTACGCTTTACCATTTTCAGGTGGATCATAGTGAATTACACAATTGACTCCTTCAACATCGATTCCTCGTGCTGCAACGTCGGTAGCTATCAGAGCCATACATTCTCCATGCTGAAACCGCTGCATTGCTCTGTCACGGTTTTTTTGTGATAGACCTCCGTGTAAAGTTTGCGCAGACAAGCCATCTTGCCTTAGGTCGTCACCAACCCGATCTGCGCCAGCTCTTGTTCGACAAAATACAATGGTTCGCCCGCATTTTCTGATAATTTCGCTGGATATAGTGGATTTTTTAGAATGCGGCATTAGCCAGAAAAAGTGAGTCATGCTCTCCATGGACACCTCTTTTGGACCAACCTCAATGGTTACTGGATTGGTTTGATAATCTCGAACTAACTCTCCAACTTCATCATCTAAAGTAGCGCTGAACAATATTGTTTGACGGTCTTTCTTACACTCATCAAGAATATCACAAACCGGTTCCATAAATCCCATGTCAGCCATACGATCTGCTTCGTCTAAAACAACAACTTCTACATCCTCAAGATTTACTGAGCCGCGGTCCATTAGGTCAAGTAAACGGCCTGGACAAGCCACTAAAATATCTACACCACGATCAAAGGCTTTGAATTGTTTACCGTAGGAGACTCCGCCATAAACTGCGTAAGTATACAATCCCAATTCTCTGGAAAGTGGATCTAAAACCCGATAAATTTGTTCTGCTAACTCTCTTGTTGGAGTCAATATAAGCGAAGTAGGAAAACCTGGTTCAGCTTTCTTAGTACGTTCAATAAGCGGCAGACCAAAGGCCAATGTCTTACCTGAACCAGTTGGAGCACGGCAACAAAGGTCGTTACCTAGCATACCGTCTGGTATTGACTCTGTTTGAACCTCAAACGGTTCGTTAATACCTTGGTCTGCCAGCAGCTTAACTAGGCTACTAGAAACTCCAAGGTCGGTAAATGACACCATATCGAACAAACCATCCCGCCGTCCAACCCTATTTGATACCATCCATCCAAAACCGCGGTTTTTAGCCTACAGTTGAGCAATGAATCATTCGCCGTTAGTAGCGACTAACCAGCATAGCAACCGCATTTCCGCCACCTAAGCAGAGAGTTACAATACCTGATTTACTATCTGTTCGGCGCATTATTCCAAGTAGCGTGATTAAGCACCTTGTTCCACTACTGCCTAGCGGGTGACCAAGAGAAATAGCGCCACCATGTAGGTTGAATCGTTCATCAGGAATTCCAATCTCCTTGGCAACTGCACAGGATGCAGAAGCAAATGCTTCATTGTGCTCATAAATATCAACATCTAATACCTCTAGCTGGTTGCGCTCAAGTAAGGTTCTTATCGCCGGTATGGGAGCGCTCATAACTCTATGAGGCTCAACTCCACTGGTGCAATAATCGTCTATGTAAGCAATTATTTCCCAACCATTTTCCTTGGCTGTCGCTTCATCAGTGAGTAAAATAGCGCTAGCCCCATCATTTAGGGTACTAGCATTACCTGCAGTAACTTGCCCATCTTTATTGAACACTGGTCTTAGTTTGGCCAATATTTCATTACTAGTAGCAGATTTAATACCCTCATCTCTAGTGAATTTGCAATCGTCACCTCGGCGCGTTGGTACAACAACGGTGAATGTTTCCCAATCAAACCATCCTGAATCCCAGGCCGTTGCGGCTCTTTGGTGACTTCTAACTGCGTAATTATCTGAATCCCTGCGCGAAATATGGTTTTCTTGAGCCACTGTTTCACCAGTATTACCCATGTGGATATCGTTGTAAACATCCCATAGACCGTCATGAATCATCGAATCGATTAACTTTGAGTCACCCATTTTCTTACCCTTTCTTTGGCCCACTAAGAGTTGGGGCGCATTGGACATACTCTCCATACCACCTGCAATAACAACCTTTGATTTACCAGCCAAAATACTGTTTGCAGCTAACATAGCGGCTTCTAGAGAACTCCCGCATACCTTGTTAATGGTTGATGCTGAAGTAGTTACTGGAAGCCCTGCACCAAGTGTAACCTGGCGTGCGGGGTTTTGCCCCGAGCCTGCTTGCAATACTTGACCAAAATAGACGTCATCAACAATTCCACTTGAGGCATCAAAACCAACTCGTGAGCATAATTCCTTGACAGCCATAATTCCTAAATCTACAGCACTAACAGAGGATAAGGCACCCATAAAACTGCCAATTGGAGTCCTTGCTACGCCACAAATAACCACCCTTTTGGTGCTCATATATAGGCCAACATGATTCAGGACTTCAATCTGCTCATCATATATTTGTGCAGAAAATGAGAAGACTTGATGAAAGAAGAGTTGTGCGCACATCATGGCGAAATTCAAGACTGAGTTTGAAACTGACCGAAAACCGAACCAAATGAGACATGTTGAAGTTGAGATTGATTTCACAACAAATGCTCTCGCTTCCATTCTATATCGACAGGGAGATACTGTTGTACTAGCATGTTGTACCAAAGAGGCAAGATTACCCGGATGGTTTCCGCGCGATTCTACCAAAGGTTGGGTTCATGCTGAATACTCGCTTTTGCCTGGATCTACTGACTCACGATTCCGCAGAGAGCGCCGAGGAGCCAAGGGTAGAACTCAAGAGATCGAGCGGTTAGTCGCTAGATCATTACGTGCAGCAGTCGATTTAGAACAACTAGGACCTGTGGCCTTAAATGTTGATTGTGACATCTTAAACGCTGATGGCGGGACTAGATGTGCATCTATTACTGCGGCCAATTTAGCCCTGCGCTTGGCCGTTAGAAGATTGATTGCCAACGGACAATGTTTGCCATTGGAGATGCGCCCAACTGATGAAGAGAAAAAGTCTGGCTGGAAAGCACCAACACTAACCCCCGAACAACAAATGGAACATGAAAATAGGGTAATACCACACGATTTAGCAGCAATTTCAGTAGGATTAATCGAAGGAGATGTGTATCTAGACTTGGATTACGTACTAGATTCGAATGCAGATGTCGATATGAATGTGGTAAAAACCGCTGATGGCAAGTATGTTGAGTTGCAAGGTACTGGTGAGGAATCAACGTTTTCTGGCGAGGAATTATCCGCTCTTATTGCACTAGCTGATGCTGGATTAGATGGGCTGTTTGAAGTTCAAGCGGCAATTCTTGATGGCATCAACTAATCATGACCTTTTCTTTGGAAGATTTCAAATGTCAAATCATTCCGCAGGTACTTGCGGGTAGGTAGCTTAGTTGGGAGAGCGCAGCACTGAAGATGCTGAGGTCGCCGGTTCAAGTCCGGCCCTACCCACCAACTAATAGTAGGCAAACAAGTAGCCTATTGGCTTTTGATGATGGACAAAATGAACCATGCATTAATTTGCTAGTTTCTAGTATGCGTGTCATGGGCGAGGAACTTGAGCAGTCGGACGAGCCCATCGAAGAGGTTGATGTCGAGCAAAAAGCTAGAGACAAAATCACTCGCGAATTAGAGGAGATTAGGCGTCGGAAGACCAAAACCAGTAAACGTAGATTCCTTTCTAACAAAGAAGATTACATATTATTTGCTGGAATTGGTTACGGGATTTTCTTTGCAGTGTTGTTATTTGGTATGTCAAGTGGAATATTTGGCTCGTCAACCACCCTTGACTACAAAGCCTCTGAAACCTTCCTTGATACTGGTGACGAGTGCCAAAATATCGAAGATCAACCGTGGGTTCACATGTTCCCTGAGAATGATGCTGAGTACTTTGACCTCTCTGGGAGAAATCTACCAGACGGCTATGCTTACATGAATTACACAATACTGAACTATGTTGGTGAGTCTTGGCTAGAAAATTCTACAGATGATACAATCGTTCAGGTCTCGGGTGGCAAAAGCGAGTTTAGAGCCCCTTTTGATGAACTTGATGTCGGCGAATACCGAATTATTCTATTAGTGCAAGTCTACAACCAAAGCGATGATTTGGTCAATGCTTCCCTAATTGAAGGAGCAGAATCACTGTCCAAAGAGATAGATTTCGAACTCGAAGTTAAAGGTGGAGGATTCTTTTCATTCCTACCGTTTGTCGAATCAGAATCTCACAGAGAAGTCACTATTTCAGACCCTGGCCCTCGAACGTGTTGGACCACTAAGGATTTGGGTGAATGGGGATATCTTTTGATGGCTGCTGAACTTGGAGGCGGCAGAGAAACTGCAATGCTAACTGGAGGAACAGCAGGTATTCCAGCGTGGTGGATGGCTTTTATTTCACTGTCACTTTCTGCTGTTACTTTGCTTGTTATTTATCCAGTTATGTACAAAATATACCATCAAGAAACCGACGACATATTGTCGAGGACTCATATTGCTAGAGTGGTCGAGGATATACTTGGTAAAACCTCAAAACGATTGCACATTGATATTGATTGGGAATTATACAAATTGGAATCTAGAGAACTATCGATAGATATCATGGTACCATACAAAAACACAGATGGAACGCTCTCTGATAGCAAAGATATTCGTGCTGAAATCCTACGGGAAGTGTTAGAAGAATTTGCCATCTTTAGAGTATTCAAACCAGTGCAACTAACTGTCAAGACAATTGGAGTAAACCAAGCTATTGACTTTGAAAGCGGTGTTGGCATCGGTGCTGGTGTTGAAGGCGCTGACACTGAAGAAGAGCAAGATTATGCTTCATTCTTTTCCGAATTACATACTCTCTCTAGAGTTGAGGATGAAGTTAGAGATAGTCTAGACTTATTCTTTGCCAGAAGAACTGATGTTAGAATGGAAGGCGCTGTGGTAACTAGTGATGACAAAGTAATCTTTGTGTCGGTAATTTACAAACCAACTCAGCGATTTGCCTTCTTTAGATTTAAGAAGACTACTGATGAAGTGGAAGTGGAGTTATATCGATATATTTCAGATAGAAACCAAGATTTACTCGGTAGTCAAGAATTGATTGTAAAAGCAAGAAATCAAGTTTCCACATTGTCGGATAGATCTGGTGCAGGAAGGGTTGAAAGTGGTGGCAAGAATGATGACAGAATTGTTGCGGTAGCAAAACAAGACGGGCTTGGCGGCAAAATGTTGCAAACTAATTTTATCGGCAACACGCTATCTACTGTTGAATACATGGCGAATGAAAAGCGTGAAATGATTAACAAATGGGGCTTTTGGGGCCTAATTGTGTTTGTTTGGATACCGTTTATGGCCTCTGGCGTACTTGTCGGTGCAATGCTTGGACTACTTTCCAGAATGAAGTTCACTAGAGTACTTGCTGCAACATTCATCGGAGGAGCTGCGGCATCTATTACTTGGGCATATACCGCTGAAGGTATTGTTAAATTCATGCACCAATACAAATTAGAAGCGGTAATTCCATTGATAATTATCGTATTTGTTGGTGCGGCTTTCTTACATATTCGCTCGACTAAAGTCAGAAGACAAACAGAATTATTCGAGGACACTCTGCTAGACAATTTCCATGCAGATGTTGCAGCAAAATACGGAGAACATTGATTCGGTGGTCTTTTGGATACGCAAACGATTATTCAGGGCATCAACGGCAATTGTGGCGACTTGGCTAGAATTGGCATCATCACTGTCAGCGATAGGGCTAGTTCTGGTGAGTACCAAGATGAAGGTGGGCCGGCAATTTTACAATTTTTCAAGGAAGCGATAGTCAGTCCGTTAGAAATTAATTATTCATGCATAGCTGACGACCAAGTAATGATTGAACGCGAAATTATCCGAATGTGTGATGATTTAGGCTGCTCAGTAGTTGTTACCACTGGAGGAACAGGGCCTGCTTCAAGAGATGTAACTCCTGAAGCAACTGTAGCGGTATGTAGCAAGATTCTAGACGGCTTTGGCGAACAGATGCGGGCAATTTCACTACAGTATGTACCAACTGCTATATTATCAAGACAAATTGGCGGCATTAGAGGGAGTAGTTTGGTGTTCAACCTACCTGGCAGGCCTAAATCAATAAGAGAAACTATCGACGAAATTTGGCGTGCAGTACCTTATTGTGTAGACTTAATCGGTGGTCCTTATATCGATATGAACGACACAGTTTGTCAAGCATTTAGACCCAGAGAATCTAGGCGACGATGACCTTAAAGTTCATTCATTACCGACATTCCCCCACATTTAGGAACAGATACTATGACTGGAAATATTTTAATCAGCGGAGCAACAATGGTCTTGCCTGAAACTACTAAATTAGGTGATTTACGCATATCTGACGGTATAATCACCGAAGTATCTGACCCAGGGACTTTGGAAAACCATGACGGTGAAATGTTTGTTGACGGTACCGGCCTGCATTTATTGCCGGGATGTATTGATCCTCAAGTGCATTTTAGAGACCCCGGGCAACCGGAAAAAGAGGACTTAGGGAGTGGCTCGGCAGCAGCGGTAAGCGGTGGCATAACTTCTTTCCTAGATATGCCTAACAATGCCCCATCGATTACCACGCTGGAAGGCATGCAAGGAAAACTTGACACTGCGGCAAGAAAATGTGTAAATAATTACGGGTTCTTTATTGGCGCAACTGAAGATAATGTAGCAGACTTACAAGATGCTGTTGGCACTAAAGATAAGCCAATTGCCATACCTGGCATTTGCGGCATCAAGATTTTCATGGGTGCATCAACTGGAACCTTGCTGGTATCAGATAGAGTTGCACTGGAGAAAATTTTCACAGAAACAGCTGGACTAATTGCAGTACATGCTGAAGATGAAGATAGAATGAACGAGCGTAAGAAATTAGTTGAAGGACGTACTGATATTGCCGCTCATGCATATTACAGAGACGACATCACCGCATTATTGGCGACTAAGTTATCAGTTGAATTAGCCGTTAAAACTGGCCACAGGTTACATATTCTCCATCTAACATCTGGTATTGAGGCAGATTATTTGGCCGACTATTGCTCACTGCCATCTAAGGCTGAACAGCATCCTATCATCACCACAGAAGTTCTGCCACAGCATCTAACTTTTGACGAGACTGATGTTGATGAACAGGGTGTTCGACTACAGATGAATCCCCCGATAAGATATGCAGCCGATAGAGAAATTCTGTGGTCTAGATTAAGAGATGGTACAATTCAATGTATTGCTACAGACCATGCACCTCACACCCTTGAAGCGAAGGCTAAGGGCTTCCCTAAGGCTCCTAGCGGAATGCCAGGAGTTGAAACCTCATTGTCTGTTATGCTAACCAATGTCAATGACGGCAAGTGCTCTTTAGAAGATGTCGTACGTTGGATGTCAACTGATGTTGCTGATTGCTATCAAATGATAGGCAAAGGAAAATTAGAGGTTGGCTATGATGGCGATATTGTCCTTGTTGATATGGCTGCAAAAGCAGTAGTTGAAGATAAAAACTCATGGACAAGAGTCGGATGGAATCCGTTTAGAGGGCGCGAACTGACCGGATGGCCTGTCTTGACTGTCGTTGAGGGTACTCCAGTGTTTGAAAGATCTCCAGTAACTGGCCAAAAGGGCAGATTACTAGTTGAGCCTGGCTCAGTTGGTAAACCAATCTTGATGAGCCCTTGGAACTAGCCAAAATGCGCAAAAAAGCCGGTTTTATTGAAATAAGGATAAATAGTAACCCGCTAATTTCACCGTGAGGAGAAAACATGAGCGAACTAGAAAAAACTCTCGGCAGCGGTTACCAGCAAATTATAATTGGATTCGTAGTATTCATATTAGGAGCATTTTGGGGCGGAATAGAAGCAGATGGCAATATGACTGCCGCAGACGTATATTGGCCAGCACTAACTATGCTGGCGGGTGGAATGATTACCATGCTTGGAATATCATTTGGCAGCGACCATGAAGATGACAGAACCAACGATTTAATGGATGCAATCAACGAATTAACAGCAAGACTTGACAAACTTGTGACTACGGATTCTGGAAAAGACTCTGAAGAGTAGTTAAATTAGATTGTATAACTTTGAATACTTAGATTCAACATAATCAATGAACGGTTGGGGAGTCGGTGGTACTCCTGTTGCTTGCTCAATTAGTTCACTAGGTGTCAATTTACTGCCCTGAAGATGGATTTTGGGCCTTAACCAGTCAAGCATTGGCGACCAGTCGCCAGTCTCGATTATTTGGTCAACATCACCTATTTCTTGGCTCATCGCTTCAAGGAGTTGTGCAGCATATAGATTACCCAATGTATAGGTCGGGAAATAGCCAAATGCACCCATGGACCAGTGGATATCTTGTAGACAACCCAAACGGTCTTCTTGGACTTCTAGACCAAACCACTCGTTAAACATCTGATTCCAAGTACTTGGTATATCTTTAACTGATAAGTTTTCATTAAAGATTTTCTTTTCTAATTCATAACGCAACATAATATGTAGATTATAAGTTACTTCATCTGCTTCAACTCGAATAAATCCGGGCTCGACACAATTAGCAATTTTGTTTAATTCATCTGGAGTCCACTCGGGCGAGTTGGGAAACTGTTGTTTAAACCAAGGTAAAACTACCTTCCAAAATGCTGGAGTCCTGCCAATTTGGTTCTCCCAAAAACGACTTTGAGATTCGTGAACACCCAAGGATACTGCATCGCCGCGAGGGGTAAATGAATGGTTGGCGTCAAGACCTTGTTCATACAATGCATGGCCTGTTTCATGCATAACTGCGTACAAACAGGAAAATGGGTCCTGTTCGTCAAATCTTGTTGTGAATCGAGTATCTCCAGGCCACAGTCCCGCTGAAAATGGATGGGTTGAGGCGTCCATTCTACCGGCTTCAAAATCAAAGCCCATAGCATTGGAAACTAACTTGCAAAATTCTGTTTGGGCTTCAACTGGAAATATTATGTCGTTTGGTAGTGTTGGATCAGGGTTGATTTTCTTGGCTTCCATGATGTTCTGTAACAACGGCACTAATCTGCTTTTTAGGCCAGCAAATAGTGGGTCATAATCACTTACTTTCATGCCAAATTCATACTCATCTAATAGCACATCATACCTGGTTGTGTCTACCCCGTAATAGTCGATTTTCTGATTGGTCATTTCGACCAACTTTTCTAAATGAGGTTGAAACATGGAAAAATCAGAAGCAGCACGTGCTTCTTGCCAGGCAACCAAAGCTTGAGAACGGGCCAAAGCATACTTCGCGACAAATTCTGATGGCAACTTTACCGCTTTGTCATACCTGCGTCTTGATTCTCTTACATTCGCAAGTTGGTTTTCATCCAAATCTGTTGAACTTTCCAGTTCATTTATCATTTCTCCAAAATCAGGGGCTGTGACTCTAGCATGTTGCTCCTTAGCAAGCCATGATAGTATTTCTGACCTTGCCCCCGCCCCTTTTGGGGGCATAATTGTCTCTTGGTCCCAACCAAGGTGACCTTGTATTGCACCGATTTTGTGTATTTCTTTTACCTTCTCAATGAATAATTGGTAACTCGCCATATTACTTGGACAAAAATCACCCTCAAGAACTTAACCACTGGAAAGTTGTTAACGTCGCACACACATTGAAGACCTCTTTTGTTATGCATCATCCATGGCGAGGAAAAAACAGGATATTCCTGAAGAAACTCCCCATGATTCACAAACCGACTTGAATGATATGGTTGACTCTGTTATCCAAGCCGAAGTGGCTTCAACTGATGATAATCAAACAACACAGCAAGAGGATTCCATCGATGAATTATTGGCAGGATCTGCCAAAATGGTTGTCGAGACCTGCATGGATATTCGCAGAGGTGAAAATGTATTAATTGTCTGTGATCCGACAACTGGTGAAATTGGACAAGCACTGCATGAAGCAACCATTGAGAAATCTGAACGTGTCCTACTCATTGTCATGCCAAAAGCCAAGCATCATGGAGAAGAACCCCCAACTCCGGTTGCTAATTTAATGCGTCAGCAGCAGGTTATTTTAGCACCGACAAAGTACTCACTCACCCATACAAAAGCTGTCAGGCAGGCGCTTAGAGATGGTGCTAGAGTCGCCACTATGCCAGGTATAACTGTCGATATGTTTACTCACGGCGGAATGGCTGCAGATTTTAACAATGTAAAGAAAAGAATTAGTAACTTAGGGCCGCATTTTCGAAGGCGGAGAATCGTTAATGTAAAATCAAAGTTCGGTACTGAAATTACCTTTGAGGTAAATTGGCGTGAATGGAAATTAGATGATAATGGAATCTGTAATCGGCCAAGAATGCTTACTAACCTTCCTGCAGGAAAAGCGTTCATAATGCCAAGAGAAGGCACTATGAATGGAACTTTGATTATCAACGGTTCATGGGATTCAACACTACTTGACCAAAATATCGAATTACAAATAGAAAATGGTATTGTTATTGATGTAAAAGGCGGTACTATTGCTGCTAACATCAGGCAAGAATTTGGCGAAGTTGCCAAAAAACTACGCAGCAAAGATCGAGAAAATGTATGGACTGTTGCTGAGTTTGGTTTTGGCATGAATGACCAAGCACGTATGGGAGGCAACGTCCTAGAAGATGAAAAGCGACTTGGCACCTGTTACTTCTCTATTGGAGATAACACTGCATTGGGTGGGACTTCAGCTGTTGGAATTCATATCCCTGGGGTGCTTACTGGCGCCAGTGTATGGCTTGACGATTCACAAATTCTACAAGATGGTGAATTTGTGCTAGATATTTAATCAGCCTAAATTTTGGCCACCGCAGACAGGACAAAAACGCCAATATGGGTCAATACCAATACCGCAACTGCGACATGTGACTCCAGAACGAATTGTTGGTTGTACTGGCTGATTCCATTGTTGGGGTGGTGGTTGATTTATTGGTGGTGGCCGATTAATCGGTTGTTGTCTAATAACTGGTTGAGGATTAACATTTTGCGGAGGTATTGGTCTAGCAATAGGTTGTTGGGGGAATGTTTGTTGAGTTTGTGGGTGAGTTTCTGGTATGACTGGAGATTGTTGGACAATCTTGGACTGGTCACCAAGGCTAACTGGGCGTCGTACTGGGGCAACAGGTTTTGGTAGATTTGACGAGACTTTTTCAACTATTGGTGAGGCGACAAATTCTGAAAGAGACATTGACCCATCGTCATCCACGTCAGCAGAGACATGAAGTTCTTCGGCTTCTTCAATTGACAAGCCAGTCGCTTGTGACAACTCTTCAACTGATAAGGTGCCATCTCCATCGGTATCTGATTGGATAAACATCTCGGCTGCGCTGACAAATGGTTCTTCAGTTTCTTGTTCTTCTACGAGTATTTCTTCTCCAGCAGGCTCAATCACGACTTCGTCAAACATTTCCTCTACAGCTTGATCGACCTGCACAGATTCTTCATGTTCTAATGTTTCAGTTTCTGTTGCTATGCCAAATGCGCCCTCAAAAGCATTTTCAGTGGCTTTTGCAGCTTTTCGGTCAGTGAGTTCTGTCTCAATAATTGTCTCAACTTTCTCTTCTACTATTGTTACTGGTTTTGACTGGCCTGGTAAAGGAACTGAAGATATTGAATCGTCTTCTATGACAATTGGTACCGCTTCTACTTGTGACAATTCTGTCGCTTGTTCTGTTTGTTGCGTTACGGTTGATTCCGGCTTTTTGACAGTCAAAGGTGAGACAGTAATTGCCTTGGACAGATCTATAGATGAACTTGCTAGTACCGGAATTGGCAAAGTATGGCCAATGACGTCTAATGATGCCTCGAACTCTTCTGCAATGTTGGTTAATGTTACTACATTAGATTCAACATTTAGCATCAAATCAGTCATTGTCAGGTAATATTTCATCACTTCTTGTGAACCACCAGTATTATTGGCAATAGCTAGAACTTTGAGTATATTCATTGGATCTGCAATCCTGTTGAGCGAATCAAATTGGGTTTGGTCAATATTTGGCTTAGCATTTGGCGAGTCTTCACCGAGTGAATTTGGCAAACCAAGATAATGTAGAATCGGGTCGCTGAAACTCATTAAGCCAAGATGACCGGATACAAGATAGTAAATCTCGCCACCCTCGCAATTAAGTGCTTGACTGGCTTCTTCAAAATCAAACTCACCTGGTTTCAAGATGATATCTGCGACCATGCTAAAAAATTGACCAATTGATTGATTGCGTTCCATCGACATCAATGTATGAACGATGTCTGATGACTCAGTTACCCCGAAATAAGCTGCTGCCTCATCGACCTCAATTCCATCTGGTAGAGATGCGCCTTCTAGTACTGGTTCAGCCACATAATCACCCCAATATTTTGCCCTATCCTCTCACCTATGAAAAGTCATACCTCAAGTATTCAGTTCCATTCCTTTTTGGCCATGTTGATTATCGCCCGAGACTGAGGTGCGTTCCATCCTTCTTCTTGTAGGTACATTAACAATTGTCTCTCATCGCCATCACCAATCATATCACCAAGGTTTTTTACGGCTGCGTCAATTTTAGTTTGGCTGACTTTTTCAAATATATCTGGTTCTGGTTCAACAACTGCACGCTTGACCTTTTTAGTTGAACCATTACCCTTTTTGACTTTTTTCGACTTCTTTGTCGCACTCTGAGCATTTATCAAATTCTCTCGAAGTATTTGTTTTGGTGAATTATCAGAAGCCTGAGATGGGGGTCTGGCCGTAATTTTTGGCGAGGGAGCAAAACTTGGAGGGCCCCCTGATGGCCCGGAAGGTGGTGACTGAGTGTCACTCTGGATTGGAGCATTCCGCTTTGGTTGGACTGATTTCTCCCTTGGTTTATTGCGGAAACCGAGTTCCTCTTCCTCGTAAAACTCTTCTAAGTCATCATCTTCTTCATACCAATCTTCATTAATACCTCTCCTGCGGAGAATAATCAATAGTATGAATAGGACAACTACAACTACACAGATTGCCACAAAATTAACTATTGACAAACCAAATATTTCAGTAGATTCTTCAGATAATTGTTGTTTTTCTAACGGACAACCGTCTGCATACCCGTCAGGTCCTTTTGCCTGATCTGGGCAGTTATCCAGGCTGTCGACTAATCCATCATCATCAGAATCTCGTTCGTTGCTTGCACAGCCTTGCAAATCAACTGAGGTCTTGTACAATGAATTGGTAGTTGGGCATAGATCGGGGTTATTTCCTGAACTATTATCGCCATAGCCATCACCATCAAGGTCTCGCCACTGAGTTATATCATCAGTAAAGGCATCAGCAGTGCCACTCGGCGATGCTGCCCAATCTTGGTCTGGGTCCGACCAGCCATCTAAATCAGCATCTAAGCAGCCAAACCTATCTTCGGTGGAGTTGCCTGCAGAATTTGGACATTGATCACCCTCAAACCCGAGAATATTGTCCCCATAGCCATCAAAGTCTGAATCAAACCATTGAGTTTCTTCGAACGGGAATAAATCGTCTTGACCTGAATAGCCGTCAGAATCCCAATCAAATTCTAATGCAGTTTCATCTACACAACCATCTGCTACTACGGGATAACCAAATTCAGTATCTGGGCAAACATCTGTGTCATCTGTCACTCCATCACCGTCGGTATCTTTTTGCGAAGGCGAGCAACCAAACTCATCTGGCACTTCTTGACTTGGAGTATTTTCACATGAATCTAGATAATCATAAATTCCGTCTGAGTCGGTATCTATCTCTCTTTGAACTTGGCTACATCCACTGGAATCGACAGGATCTTCTGGGAAAGTTGAGGGGCATACATCATCTGCATCGCTTACTCCATCTGAGTCTGAATCAACTTGATTTGACGCACATCCATCAAGATTAACGACCAATCCTAATTGTGTATTTGGGCATAAATCTTCTTCATTAATGACAAAATCTCCATCATCATCATTTCCATCAATCAATGGACAACCTATGCCCAATGTGCCATTAATGACTCCAACCGCTTGAGGACACATATCCGCATTATCCCCGCCCTGGAAATCGCCAAAACCATCTCCATCTGTATCTGTCCATTGTTCTGAATTGAACGGGAACGCATCTCCTGATTGGTTTTCTCTAAGTCCCGTAGCCGGGTTAATGTCGAAAGTGTATATGTCCCGATAGTTATCTCCATCCGAATCAAGACAGCCGTAATACGGATTGGACGAATTTCCGGCAACTAATGGGCAACCATCTAATTGTAACCCTTCGGAATTTGAGCCATTGTAGTAATCAGTAAACGAGTCTGGATATCCGTCTTCATCAGAATCTTGTGCAGCGGCAATATTATTGGGGAAATAATCTGGACTAGTCGCATTTTTTGAGCCATTATCACCAAAACCGTCGCCATCAGAGTCTGCCCATTGAGTAGAATCAGCTGGCCATAAATCTGCACCTAGACTTGAATTCCAAAAATTAGTCGGGTCTGATGAGCCATCACCATCTGTGTCAATACATCCTAGACGGTCGCGATATGAAGTACCATACTCGAATTTACAAGCATCACCGGTTATGAAATCTGAAGAATTATCACCATATCCATCACCATCAAAATCGGTATATTGCCGTTCATTGAATGGAAATTCGTCTCCTGGTGGAGCATTTTGATCATACCAAGTTTCACAACAGTCAGGACCATGGTTATCGCCGTATGAATCACCATCTGAATCGAAGGCTTGCTTCCAATTATCGATAAAGATGTCACCAAATGGATAAAATGAAGTCCAATCAACCCAGCCATCTTGATCGAAGTCTGAACATCCTAATCTACCAAGCCAAGATGTACCGTATGCAGTATCACAATTATCCCTAAGATCATCATATCCATCATTATCAGTATCTAGACAACCAAAATACAACACTGAAGATTGGCCTATTTGATTTAGACAACTATCGAATAGAGGACCAAATTCGTTATCGCCGTATCCATCACCGTCGTTATCTAGCCATTGGTTGGGAATGCTGACTAAATCATCAATCCCATCGAAAATAAAGTCACTATCTTGGTCAAGATATAGATTTATTCGGGATAGAGCATTTGAACTTGGATTTTTTGCGGTTAAGGAAAAGGCATCATCTTGAGTTCTATCGAATGAAAATTGCGAGTCTGAGGCGATATCACTGAAGCTACCTGTATGCCAAGTATTGGTTAATTCTAGGTCGCTTTTATACTCCAAAGAATTCCATGTCAACTTATTTATGTCAGTATCAATAGCAATCACGATGATATGTGAATTATTCGTCAATAAAATAAAATCATTTCCTGCTGGCACTGGGAAATTGGAGATTGGATTCCAAACGTCGTTATTTTTCAAAAATAATGAATTATTTTCGCTATTTATTGCAACCAAGGTCAAATATCCATAGTTGGAAGTTTTTACGCTATTACTAGCATAACCGCTTGGCTGAGGCAACAGATTAGAATTCCATGTATTGGATGCATCGGCTTTTTCATACAAAACGAACAAACCAGAAGAGGATACCGTGGCTAAAATTGTCGTATTTTCTGCATCTTTTATCAATGAAAAATTAGTGCTCATATCTGTCTCTAAAGCAATAAATTCACTCGCAGTATGTGTTCCGTTCCAAGTAAGTAAAGTGAGATTACTTGAGAGTCCATCATCTAGAATGGTCGCAATTTGGATTTCATCATCGACAATCATTGAAGTAAAATATCCTGAAGAGGTAGAACCTGAGGTGCTTAGTGATTGACTGGACCATTGTTGATTATTTTCCACTATTATTATCTCTTGCGATAGGTCATCAAAATATACTATTTTTGGTTGCCCTGAGGAGTTAATCAGTAATTCTATTTTGGTGGATATTTCTACGTTTGAGGCGACTAATTGTTCAACCCACCCAGTCCCCTCATTGATGTTCAAGAATAGTTCTTTGCTGTTGGGTGAATAATAAGCAATGAATTGATTACCTTCATTATTTATCGATGACGAGAGGTGAGTAATATCGCTGTACGAAAGGCCTATTTGTGACTCCAAAGCAGTGTAAGAATCATAGGTTCTTTGTACTATTCCGTCATGATAATAGAAAATAATTGGTTCACCCGATGAGGTTAATTCAAAATTAGCTGCATGCCAATCATCACTTGTTGGATTGGTTATGTTTTGAGAAATCCAAGTATTACCTTGCGAACCTTTTCCAAGATTTATCTTGACGATGTTGGTTTTTGAGTCATTAGTTACCTTGCACACTATTGTTGGCGAACCATCTGCTGATGATTGAATAACCCCGCCTGAAATTTCACCGTGTATTGAATATTCGCTCACATCCCAAAGAGTTCTAGTAACATGATCTATTTGTGATAAATGTGTTTGATTTTCATTCACCATGTTTGAGGAAGCTAAAAACTCGGATAAACCATCGGCATTAGAATCGCCAAAGTTGCTTATTGATTGTCCTAAGGCTAATTCACCAGACCTAACCATCAAACCATTGTTAGCAAATCCTGATTGAGACCCCAAGTATAACTCAATGTTAGAATTTGAAGCACTACTCCTTCTAGTAATCAAAAAATCGTTGTAGCCGTCTTGATTAGAATCACCAGCAGAAACAAAATTCAAACCTATAAGTTGATTTGGCCCACCATAAATTCGATTATCTGGTAGATTATTAATTCCTGACGAATTTCCGTAAAATATCCAAACATTACCACTATTGAAATCATTAGTCGTGTTGTAGGGTTCTGAGATAAACAACTCATCAAAGCCATCACCATTTAAATCGTTGATGATTTGAACTTTATAGCCAAATAAAGTTCCCGGAATGGTGGATTGAAATTGCGAATCAGGCTCATAATCAAACCCTGTCGCTGAACCATATCTTATTTCTACTGAAGAAAACCCTGAACTATCCTGCAAATCACCAGTATTTCCGATGACCAAATCAACAAATCCATCGCCATTCAAATCTCCGTCCGCTGAAACTGATTGGCCATAATTGCTACCCTGAAGTAACTGATTTGGACTATCCATTTTCACCCATGTGTTGGAGTGTGAACCACCAAAGAATAGTTCGACTAAACCATTATCGCCGTTAGAATCATGGTCTATGGAACAGACAATTATGTCATCATAGCCATCAGAGTTTAGGTCTTCAACATATTCCAAACAAGACCCGTAAGATTCTCCAGTAGTTGCCGGATTCGAGATTCCACTCACCATAGCTAAATTCTCGGATAAACCTGCCTGAGAACCAAATGAAAACTCGACAATTCCATTATTGTTAGCAAATCCGGGAGAACCTATGGAAAGGTCGCTAAATCCATCTCCATTAAAATCACCAACCGCTAAACCTTGGCCTGAAAATGTTGAACTCCCCTCGCCTTCAAAGAGTAAATCTGGTGAAATTGACAGTCCTGATTCGGAGCCATAGTGAATAGATATTTGGCCGTTATCAACATGATTTTGAGAATCTGCATTTGGCTCAGAATAGACCATATCATCAAATCCATCATCATTGAAATCGGCAAAGAAGATATGTTCTATTGTCGCGTTTTCCACTTGCCCCTCAAAAGTGGTCATGGCGATGGAATCAAACTGATTTTTTTGGTTTAGTAGAGAACGCTGTATTTTCATCTTGGAGATGTTATTTTCTAGAGTAGTGGAAAACATTTGTAGCATTCCAAAACCATCCATTGTCAAACCTACATCGCTATGCAAATTATCACTTTGATGGACCGGTTCAGTGGTGTGTTGGCCATTTTCGATGGTATGCAGTATGGTAGAATTACCAAAATTATACAATAATGTTATTTTGCCGTGTGGATCAATCTCTAGTTCGAAATCTTCACTTATTGGACCTGGATGGATAATACTTGTATCCCAAAATGCGCCGGTGTAATTGATACTATGCAGTCGTCCTAAATCATCCCTAAACGCGCCCCATTCAAGTTGATTAGGTGTCAAAGAGAGTTCTATATTAGTGGCGTTGACATCTTCTAAAATAGTCCTTGTATGCCATTCATCACCATTTGGGTAGATTGGGCTTTGTATGGCGATTTGAGCCGCTTTAATATCACTACCATTTGCATATAATAACGTCTGTCTTCCATTATTTTTCACTGCTATTGAACAACTAACTATGCTGTGGACGTCGGGATTGGCCGTTACTGAATCGACTTCTAACAATCTTGAATTATTATGAAGGTCTAGTAAATAACTGTACACCATTCCGTTAGTATCTGACCAGCAAGCCCCTATTTCATGTTGATTTGATATTGCAACATCGGGAGAAGTGGGAGTACCGCTAGAAGCGTCTACTAATTGCCTCTCAAAATAAGTAGACAAGTCAAAATCCTGCCTTAATTTGGCTTGACTCAAATTATCATAGTCGATATACTGACCGGCCATCTCATAGCCAAAATCAATATCAAAACCTTCCATCAAATCAGCTCGATATTTTATCGAAACAATATCCAAATTTGTGGACTCATCTTGGACGAAAATTGCGGCGCCAATAGAAAATGAATGCAAAATCAATAGTAAAACAATTATCGAGGCCTTCAGCGAGTTCTCGTGTGTTGAATCACTCGCCATACACAACTGAATCATTGATGGTTCAAAACCATTGTCTATGATATCCCATGACCCCCGTAGGGGGTCAATAAACAAGTTTTATCACAGTATTGACAAACCTAGACCACTTGCCTTAGGTTATGTCAAAGGTATTAATCATTGGAAATGCTAAACAAAAATTCTTGGCAAAATGGCAGCAATTAATACAATCTGCTGACACCATAATTGCTTGTGATGGGGCGATTTCGGATTGTTATGAGCATGATATTGCAGTAGATTTTCTAATCGGTGACTTAGATAGTATCACCAAACAAGATTTGGCAAAAGCAGAACAAGATAATATCCAAATTATCAAGATTGATGAACAACATAGTAACGATTTAAGTAAAGCTTTGACGTTTTGTCAAGATCTTGCTGCTATCAAAATTGATATTATCGGAGTTGATGGCGGTAAGTCCGACCATCAAATGGCGAATTACTTTGCTTTACTAGAACATCAATTACCTGTAACACTCCACCTAAATGATGCAGTAGTTATTGCCATAAGCAAATCAAATCCACTATATTACAAGTCAAATCCAGAAGTTTCTTTTTCGTTGTTTAGTATTGGCCAGGCGGCAAAAGTCACCATTAGAGGGGCAAAATGGGAATTGAATAATCATGATATGGGGCCATCAACTATGGGATTGCATAACTCCACATCCCAAAACGAACTATCAATTCGGTGTGAAAATGGTTCATTGCTAGCCTTTATTGACCGGTGAATTAGGCATTTTTCGCCTGATAAATTCGCTGTAATCATCGTCTTGATCCCATGATTTGGCCAACTCGTCAACTCTGGCTAGTTCCAAGGTTTTCTCCAAACCTCCCCAATCTTCGATTAACCCCAAGTTAAACGCAGCTTTGGGTGTGTAACCAGGAAGGAAATTTCGCCACACAAATGGTATACGACCTGGAGTGATTTTATTGACAACTTCAACAATAGAGGTATTACATGTGGTAAACAAGGAATGGTACCACTCTGCATTTTCAGTTAACTGGTTCATTTTTTGCCCGATAGCCATTAGTAATTGACGATCTTTACCCGGCGGAGTTACTGCCCTAAACAAGTAATCTTTGTTGCCTCTTGCATTTGTTCTAAGTCCGAGTAAATCTTTTTCATAACCAACTAGCAAGTATAATTCGTAAGCACGCCACATACCTTTCCAAGGATGATAGCGAACCCCTTTCTCTCGCCGAGCTTCAAAAGAAAACGAAATACAACGGCCGTCATTAAACTCTACACTTAGGAAAGTGTGTGCTAAGCCATGAATCTTATGAAAGTGATCGACAATAAACCATACGTCTTTGATTTCTCTTAAGTCGAATTTTACATTTTCGTCCCATTCTTCATCTCTGTCTCTAGTGGTTCGCCAAGTAAAATTTCTTACTTTTGAAAACGTTATGTGATGTTCTTCAATAATGGCTGATGATTGGAATTCACAATCGGTATTCCAATCTGAACTAGTACTTGGTTTTCGAGGCCTAATTCGGGTGTACCACACGTAGAATAATCTCACAGAAATTGATGTTAAAATCAATGCTGATAAAATCAAAATAGACTCTACCAAACTAAATCCTAGAATCTCCAATAGGTTCACCACCTAACCCAGATTCGTAATTCTGCGTCCCACCAATCATGATTACCATCCGGATGCTGCCGCCACAAAATTCCTTCATCATCAGTAGTTGTAGGCAATCCCTCTGAATCTGGGGATCCATCAGGCAATATCATTGGAGCAGGACCTAAATCACGCATAGGTAACTGATCATCATCATCTTTTACCCTAACCAGTATTAGATACGAGAGAAGTGTGATTACCAAACCTAGCACACCGATAGAAATCCATCCGACTGATTCGGTTTCAGTATCTTCACCATAGGAACGTGAGGGTGCTGATGATTTCTCTTCATCGGTAAGTTCAGCACCGGGTAATCTTACCAAATTTACCGCCTCGATGGCGCTGATCAATTCATTGTTAATTACCTCTAAAGAAATTAGATGTACTCCTGCTGAAAGAGCTGTGCAGTCAAACTGATTTCCAATATCAACTTCTACCTCTGCCCCTTGAATGCGCCAAATCTTTTGGAATTGTGAGAAATCAATTGTTTCATCAAATTGGTCCATTGTTATTGTACATTCAGTCTCCGTACTATTGCCATTGCCGACTGTTGAGAGGGTAAATTCCGGGGCTGGCCGGTTGTGAATGGTCAGATTAAGCCAGTCTTCGCTGGTCTGACCCAAATCATTCCTGTAGGCTTCTTTCAAGATATAATCTCCAGCAGGCCAGTGAGAACAATCTATTGCATCTTGGGAATCTAGAACGGTAAATGGAGCGCCTGAAAAAGTTCGAACCCCACTTGCACCATATCGTGGACCTGTTTGATCGGCAAATACTCGAGAGATAGTACATTCATCGCCAGTTTCAATAATTTGTGGCGCATTTAGAGCCAGTATTATTCTTGGAGTTTGTAAAGCTGGCTTTAATACATAGGTAGGTAGGTCTAGGGTAGTGATTATGATGCCGTCTTGGTCGACAATTTGCAATTTAAGTTCATGTTCTCCAGAAGCCCATGCATCATAGACTAGACTAGCATTTGATTGGCCACTAAATGAGAATTGTAAGACTTCCATCACTTCTTTGTCTTTATGTTCACCGATTAAGCGAAGTTCTAGATTCATACTTTCTTTGTCTGTACTGACCACTATTACTACTCTAATAGCATCTGTATCGCCATCTTGATTAGTGTCTAATGTGTCATTTCTCAAGGCCACTAAACTAATTCCAGCCTCTACTAACGGGTCTTGGTCTAAGTCCTCAGCCTGCACGCTAGGAGTAATTATTACTGTAGCAAAAGCGGCTAACATTATGATTAAAATTGAGATAATCGATTCTTTTTGATTACTCATTATTTTCACCTCCAATAATATTTTGCTGCTCTTGACCTATCGCATTATCAAGTGGTATTGGTGGTAATTCAGCGAGCGGAATCATTCCTAAATCGCCAGGCGGCGGAAGATTGGAAGCGAAATCGATATGTTGCTTTTCATCGAATAATTGCTCCTCATTTAGGTCATCGTCCTCGCGACCCATTTTCACTACTAAAGCAATTGACGCACCAAAAATAAATCCTAAACCAATCACTAAGTAAGTCAGCCAAGATGCTGCTGGGTCTTCACCCATAATTGCAATAGCGGCTTTGAATCCACCATAATCATTAGACCATCCGTCACCATTATTGTCTGGACAACCTTGGAGGTCTCTTGTCGAATCCCCCGCATCATTTGGACAATCATCACGCATTGCACCAAGTGAAACATCTCCATAGCCATCTCCGTCAGTATCACGCCATTGTAACGCTTCATTAGGGAATGAGTCTGCCAATCCAAACGGATGAGCTGGCCAATTTTCGGTTGGGTCTGACCAACCATCGCCATCGGTATCTCGACAACCCAACCGATCCATCAAGGAGGTCCCTCTTGAGTCTGGGCAAGCATCTCCTTGATTACCCGAAGCAGCATCACCAAAGCCATCACCATCACTGTCTCGCCATTGTGTAGGTTCGTGAATAAATGCGTCACCTAAGTCTGACCAACCGTCACCGTCTGTATCAATACAGCCCCATCTATCTCCACCTTCAACTGGGCCAACAGATGTACCAGCATTATCTGGACAAACGTCAGCGGTTGTACCTTGTGGGTTATCACCACGACCGTCCCCGTCTTTGTCATGCCATTGAGTTGGATCAAGAGGCCATGCATCGCCGTTACCACCAGGACTTGCTAGCCAATTTGGAGTAGTATCCGACCATCCGTCACCGTCGGAATCAGGGCATCCCCATCTATCAAATGTCGAATAGCCAACTGTGGTCTTACAACTATCACCACGGAATGACCCGCGCCATGTTTGACCATCAAAATATTCGATATTGTCACCATAACCATCAGAATCTGTATCGTACCACTGACTCACTTCGTCAGGGAAGGCATCAGCAAAACCATCGGGGTGGGCAATCCAATCGCTGGTTGGGTCTGAGTAGCCATCCTTGTCGATGTCACGGCAACCAAGGCGATCAATTCGAGATATCCAACTTGATTCTACCTCTTCAGGTGTTGAGTAAATACAAACGTCGCCTTCAAAGCCACTTTGATTATCTCCATAACCATCATTATCTGTATCAAGGTATTGTGAGGGAACTAGTGGGAAATCATCGACTTGTGAAGCTCCGTAGGTTTGGTTGTCGCCCCAACCGTCCTTGTCGGTATCTCGCCATTGCGTTGGATTATCGGGAAAATCATCGATTAGTGAAGCCCCGAAGGATTGGTTGTCTCCCCAGCCATCATAATCTGAATCTTGCCATTGAGTCGGTTCCAGAGGAAAAGCATCAGAGCCGTTGTACATAGTCCAATTCTCATCGCCATCAGAGTACGAGTCGCCATCTGTATCAGTACAACCAAATCGATCTGAAGATGATGAACCAGTGATAAACGGGCATGCATCAGGCTCAGTAGCCATTTCTAGCCATTGACCAATACCCCATGCTATGTGCGTTTCATTCCACATTGGGTCTTCCCAGTTATCTCCGTAGCCATCTGCGTCGGTGTCTGTCCATTGAGTATTATCCAGCGAGAAAGCATCAGCTAAGCCAACTGGATGAGCAAACCACTCACTGACTCCGTATAAGCCACCAGGGTCGGGGTCTGAAAAGCCGTCACCATCTGAATCTAAGCAGCCATATCTGTCATTGTATGAACCACCCGAATTGTAAGTACAAAAATCACCTTGATAGCCATCTAAATTATCGCCAAAGCCATCATTGTCCGAGTCTTGCCACTGGGTTGGTTGGTAAGGAAATGCATCGGCCCCATTATTTGGTCCCCAACCAACCTCAGGGTCGGAATAGCCATCAGAGTCTGAGTCAATACAGCCCTTGCGATCGTACACTGAGGTCCCCGGGGTATTATCGCAGGAATCTTCAGTGTCGATGTAACCGTCCTCATCGGTATCTCTGTCGTTTGCATCGATTGACACCGTCAAAGTGTAATCAATTGCATCATTACACCAACTATCCTTGCCCTTAATTTTCGCATAGACATAATCCGCAGTGTTCATATTTTTACTCAATGTCCCCGTGGGATTATCATCACTAAGAGACAACGATGCGATCTGGCCACCACCTGAGTCATGGACTGAAAAGTCACCTTCCCAGCCATCACCCCATATGCAAACCAGGCTTGGATTTGGTAGTGTTCCAGAAAAGGAAATACTGACTATGTCACCCTTGAATGCATAGACTCGCCACCAATCAACTTCATCGGTTGGAGAGCAACCATCATCATAACATACTTGGCCTGATGCTGAAACACCTTCGATTAGTGTGTTGGCACTTTGCAAACTATCATCTGCAGAAGTGGTAGGCAGGAAACCTAACAATAGCGCGGCCAAACATACCACTATGAATCGCTGTGCGACCATGTATAGCCATTGCGATATCATCTATGAAATAGCCGCTTGTAAATAACAGGCTGATAAAACCGGTTTTGATATGAAAAAGAAGCCTTAAATTGTAATTTTCACATTATTTGACAAGGAATATATGCTGCTTCACCCCTAAATTTAGGTCAGTAGTTATCCAAATGGTGTTATTTTATTATTGACTCGTATATTTGTATGAATCTTGTTGCATTGTGCTCATAGGTATACTTGGCAAGTATTCTCTCCCTGCCCGCCGTACTCAAAGATTCAAGTGCCGGTTTATCAGCAAGTAATGCATTGACTTGTTTTGCTAAGTCATTAGAATCTCCTGTTTTGAAAAGTCTGCCAACCGACATATCAATCATCTCGGTAAGGGGCGCTTGATCTACTGTAACCACAGGCGTACCGCTTGATAATGCCTCTAATGGAATTAGTCCTTGACCCTCATAATAAGAAGGGTAAATTACCAAATTGGCGCTGCGGAAGTGTTGAGCCAAATCTTCAAACGACATACCGCTTTTAATGAATACGGAATCGCTGATTGCCAACTTTTTAGCCACTTTCGATAATTTCTTTTTCATATGCCCTCTGCCAATAATTACCAGTTTTGCCCCTGGGTTTTCGGCAATTATTTTTGGCATTGATCTAAGCAAAGTCATGTACCCTTTTCTCGCGACTAAACGGCCTACTGCTAATAACATTGGAGTTTCAGTATAACTGTCATGAGACAGCGCTGCTTCATCATCGCAAACATATTCATGGCGGATTTTTTCATGAGCTAATTGTTCTTCTTCATCATCGGTATTAGATGGACGAAACACTTTGTGATCGCATCCCCATAACTCTACCTCGGCATTAAATTCCTGATCTGGACTGTACCAATTGCTAAATTCTTGCAGAGTAGACTTCGAGTTTGCTACACTTATTGATGAATTAAGCAAACCTGCTTTCTCATATTTAGCATACCATTTGGCTGTTAATCTAATTGCTAGATCATTTGGATTAAGCCAAGTAGCCGATTCGCCAGCCTTAGCTGCCCGAATTACTCCCTGTTTTTCTCCAAGCCAAGACCCATGAAGTGATGAACAAACTGGAGCAATATTCTCTTTCATAAAATTAAATTCCTTGGCTGAAAAAGAGGCCAATGGAAGATGGATATGGATTACATCCACAGGTTCTTCTCGATGGATAGATTTTAGCGCTTTAAGTGCATTTTTGGCGTAAGAACGAGTAAAGGTCATTGGCAGTTTTAGCCACGGAACTTCGACTATTGACACACCAGATTGCGGTGGTGCTCTGCCATTATGGCTTCTAGTAATGATGGTAACGGAATGCTCAAATGATGCTAAATGTCCTGCAAGATGGTAGACAACCGAGCCAATACCACCCCATCTTGGGGGGTACTCACCAGCAATCATCACTATGTGCATTATTACTGCGATGAGGGATTGCCGTTTGAATATTGACCACTAATGGAAGAAAATAGGTGTGAATTTTCTATCCAATGACTTCAAAGCAGGAAATCTACCCGCCACTTTATGGGCGATATTCTACCCACGACCGTTACTGTTATCCTCCCGACTCGTAATGAAGAGGAGGCTATCGAGCCGACTATCGATTCAATACCAACTGGTTGGTGTAAAAAATTAGAAATTCTTATTGTCGATGGGAACTCTTCTGACAAAACTAGAGAGTTAGCTTTGAAGAAGGGCGCAAGAGTGCACTTAGAGGATAGAAGAGGGTATGGCAGAGCCTACCGAACTGGCTTTGATATCGCTAGTCACGACATTATCGTTACAATGGATGCAGACTGCACTTATCCAGCAGAATTGGTGCCAAAATTAGTAAAAAGACTACTTGATGAAAATTTAGAATACATTACCTGTGACCGTTTATCGTTGGCTGAAGATGGTTCAATGTCTGGATTGCATGGATTTGGTAACTGGGCGCTCTCTTTCACTGCTAGACTGTTGTTTGGCTATGGAATCAAAGATTCACAATCAGGAATGTGGGTGTTTAGAAAGTCTATTTTTGACAACCCTAAGATGCGGCCAACCAATGATGGAATGCCGCTATCAGAAGAGATTAAACTGTTAGCGAGAAAGCATATTGGGAAAGAAAAGGCGATAGAAATCTCGGTACCTTATCGACCACGTGTTGGTGATGCTGAAATACATACGTGGGGCGATGGTTGGAAGAATTTCAAATTCTTATTCGCCAAGAGAATCGGTATGAATCGTACCAGAACACCTTGGGGTGGAAGAGAATCGAACCCTGACTCAATGAACAAGGATTTACCTGAACAGTGATTAATTCAGACCTTCTTCCTGTTCCAACTGAGACCATAAATCATTGACTACCTCAGTAATCTGTTCGACATCATCTTGGTCGACATTTGGATATTCTTTAGCAGTGGATGGTTGTTTGAAAGTTTCCCAAGACTCTATCAAGTCGTCTTCCAGTTTGTTATTTCTGACACGGGCAATGACTAGGGTAATCAAGATTAATGAAATAATGCCAAGTCCTCCAATAATTAGGGGCGTATTATTGCTGGTAGAATCAGCATCTTTTACGACAATGGTTTTGGAGACTTGACTTATTGTTGCACTATCACCAACTCCGTCCCTGGCGGTGATTTTCAGGCTTGGGCGACCTGATTTTTCAGGGTTGACCTCTACTGACCCTGTCCATATACCATCCCCGTCTAGGTCTTCAAGCGGAAAATCCCAAACTTGGATTCCGTGGATTATGGTTGCTTGAACATCTTGAGTTGTCCCGTCAGGGTCGGACAAAATTACACTAACTTGTAAATTAACTAGCTGATTGGTGGTAAGTTCTCCCGGAGTTACTTTGATAGATTGCTCATCTAGAACTGGATCGGTTTTCTCAACTCGAATGTTTCTTGAAGTGACTTGAGTGTTTAGCAGACTATCTCTAACGGTTAGTTCTATGAGATATTCACCAGGGTCCAAAATAGTTGATTCGGTACTACCACTCAATGTCTCGACTACTTCACCAGTTGACTTATCAATTATTTTCCATTGCCTAAAGGTAATATCAAAGTCTGCATCTGTGGATTCTTCTTCAAGGATAATAGCAATTCCACCGGTGAAAGATTGGCCTTCACTAGGTTTGATGATTACTACATCTGGGGCTGATGGCTCGACTATCAACTCAAAGAATTCTGTCCTAACCATTCCATCAGCATCGGTAAGAGTAATTTCAATGCTGTGTGTTCCAGCACTGAGTTTAGACATGTGGGTTATGCTGGGGTCAGCGTCGAGCAATATTGGCTCTGCTAATTGGTTGCTTCTAATGGTCATAGTAAAATCATCGCCATCATAATCAAGTGAATTAACCGCATTCCAAAAGATGAATTCTGATGATTTGAAGGTTTTAGTAAAATCTGGCGTTGCTAATGATAAAATAGGTGCTGATTTACTAACTTGGATGGTTGTTGTATCAGTCACGGGAGGATTTATGCCATCATCAATTTCTAATGTTATGGTATGTATTCCACTACTGAGTCTGGCTTGATAGAACAATCCTTCTTGATTGGTCGAAGACAATCTACCATCTAGGTCACTAGTCCATGAAACCTGAAGATATTCAGAGCCTTGGAATGCCTCGGTCTGTGAACAAAGCCAGAAGCCGATAAAGTTGAAAGAACCACATACTGAATCAAAATCACCTGAACCATTAGCAGATAGGATAACTAGTTCAGATGAATCATATGAATCTGCTTGATTTGGCGATACAATCTGTGCCGATGGTGGAGAATTCAATACTGAAATCAACATGGAGGAAACCTTGTACTGTTCTACATGGTCAAGGTTATCATCGGTAACCCGCATTTCAATAGTATGAATTCCACGTGACAAATGTCCTTGCCAAACTGTTCCTGAAGGTTCATCAGACCACTGGAGGATACCATCAAGGCTAGAATAAAACTCAATTGCCAAATTATCACCTTCTGGATCAACAGTCGATGACCCATCTAGGGTAACTACTGATTGGCTAAAGTTATCAGTTCTAATTATGGTGAAATTAGGCTCTGGTATTTCATTATATAATGTCGTAGAGTAAGCCAATTCAACTGGTGGATTGACGCCATCATCAACAAAAATAGATAATACGAAATTATCTTCTTCGGGCGCCGGATTATTTTGACTAGATTCAAGCGGGAACGTGTATTCTATAATTTCGGGACAGTTATCAATTTCGGGCGACTGAGCCGGATATAACAATCCATAAGAAGTAGTTATCCAACAATTCAGCGCATCCCCTTCCGGGTCATAAGTACCTGAGAGATTAACCACAACGGTGCCAGTTTTAGCAATTATCAGTTCGTTAAGGGCGTTTAATTCAGGACTAAAATCAATAAAGACAATCGGGACAAAATTGGATAACTCAATAATCCTACTCTGTTGTACACAATGACCTTTATCGTCACATAGTTTTGCAGTAATAGTATGAACTCCATCACTTAGAGTTTGGCTCACATCTGCCTGATTTACGGTGAAATTAGCTGAATTACCAATATTTCCATCGATTGATGAGGTCCATTCCCAAATTAAGGCGTCGTCATCTATGTCCCAAGAGCGTGTTGCATTGAACTCTACTTCTGAGCCACTAGGATAAATTGAGTCTCCCTCTGGTGAATCCCAATACAAGAAAGGCGGCTGATTGTCAATTGGTAGTATACAATAAACTGTTTTATCATTATCTAATGATACTGAACTACTGTTTGTTAATCCATCATAAGCACAATCAATCGTGACTGTGGTTAATGGTGAATCCCCTGATTGAGTCCATTGTTGGCCAATGAAATTAGGGAATTTAACATAGCCAATATCATTGGCATTCTCTTGGGCATTTGGTTCGAATTGATCAAAACTAATTCCTACTGGAGCACTTGGAATGCCATTAGAATTATTATTTTGCACCCATACCTCGATGTCCCAAGCAATGTCTATCTCCGCAGAAGGAGCAATAATAGCGCTTGCGAAATCAATTTGTTGAGGTTGATGCAGGTGAAGTTTAGAAAATGAATCCAAATTTATTGCGGTTGAGGACGTTAAATCAGTGAATGAACTCCAATTTACCTGACTATTTTGCAAGATTATCGAACCCGTGCATTCTGGCACAATGGTGTTATCTTGACCGATTAAATCGCTGTGGTCAATCAACAGTAGACATGAGGTTCCTGAAAGTTGAGCTCTGCTTAGTTCTGATGGATAGTTGCCATTATTATTAGCATTCCAAACCATCCCTGAGTGATTACCTTGGAGAACTAAAGTGTCAATGTAGCCAGCAGCCCGATTAATTCTGATTGCTGGACCAGCATCAGTTCCTTGTCGCTCCGTGACAATTAGCACATCATGCATATGGAAACGGCCACCTTGTTGTCCTAAACTAAGCCCACTATTGTCGACGGTAATCGGGTCGTAAGNAGGNTTNTTATTTTCCACNNTCAAGTGATTNAGAAATAGATCTACTGAATCNTTNACCATTACNCCTGAACCNGCAGAGTTTGANACNGTACAATGATTACAGGTNACATCACCAGAACTAGATTCTAAGTCATTAGATTTCTCGAAAAGTAATCCGGCTTGCTCCATTTCATTTAATCCCAAATTACCATTACCTATTGCGGTAAGGTTGGATAAAGTAACGTATCGTGAATCAAAAATGTGGGAACCTGATTGTCCATTATCAGATAGATGGAGATGATCAACTATTACTGTGGATGACTCGATAAATAGCCCGTCTTTACTATTGTTGTGTAAGAACCAATCACTACCTTGCATAGCTCCTCCGGATGTCGCAGATATTCCTGGTCCAACTGAGCCTGAGATCACTAAATTTTCAAATCTAGGAGCGAAGAAAGAAGACCTTATCGCCAAGCCTGCTTCATGGGCACCTTCTCCTGGATCGCCAGAATCTGTAATAGTTAAATTTCTAAATGTAGTAGATGCGTCAACAAAGTATAATCGAACTCCTACTGTAGTTGAATCTTCTACTGTGGTATTTTCAAACCATGCTCCTGTTGCGTTAACTTCAATGGCAGCAAATCCAATCCCTGCAGTTTTTGCATTTGGCCCTCCAGTACCTCTAACGATAGTATTGGTGAAATCCGCAGTTTCGTAATTAGTAAAATTAGTATGGTTTGACTTGTCGACATATATCCCCCTATACATCGAATTGGTGACGATGCAATCTCTTACAACCGCTCTAGTGAAGCCACCATCNCTAACATGTCTTATCAAAATNCCATAATCNGATTTNTCNACCGACAAATCAGTGATTAGCGGNTGNCTGTCTTCAATCCAAACNCCNGCTGAAATCGCATTCGCACCTTCTGCACTNACATTATCTATGCTNATTTCGTGGTATATTCCACCAGATGAGCCCCAAATATTGAGGCCTCTAATACGCAAATCTGTCATGGTTGCTCGCTCGACAATAGGAGTTGANCCNGNACCNACAGAAAGCCCAAGNCCATAACGCCAATCTGAATAGGCGAATCCTNTACCAGCTTGATTTATGATTAAATCGTGAATNACGGGATTGGCACTCGAGAATAAATCAATTCCAACTCTCGACGGATTNATGATTGTAACATTATTTATCTGTGGGTCTGAGCCGTAGATAGTTATACCATATGTTGCATCCTCAAGCGTTATATTATCAATTATCGAACCTCTACCTGATGATGAACTATTGAATTGAATACCGTAGTGAAGGCCAGAGTTAAGCTGCGAAAAGACTACTGGACAACTATTATTTCCTTGAATTAATAATCTACCCTCGACAAATAATCTTGTTGAAGCAGATAATTCAACTGTAGTACATGGAGAAATTACTAACTCATCAGTTACCCTTACCGTGTAAGATTCTGCTAACTGAATCAGACCGCTCCATGTCGTCTGCGCTTTTGTAACAGCATTGCTTTCAAGAGTATCATTTTCAAGNGTTTCTGAATCAATGGGCAAACTAGTAAGTGGTGTCAAAACTAGGATTAAGGTCATCAACAGCATAGAGAATTTTACCCTAATGACACCATCCATAAGTTCCGTTGCACAGTGTTACTTTTCAATGGTTCGTATAGTTGGGCATGGTGCTGATTCGAGGTTCATTTAGATAGCAAGCAATAAGAAATTGGTTGATGTGGAAGGTTCATGCCTGAGGCGTTTGTCTTGTTCAAAACCCTACCTTCAAGGGAACGTGATGTGTATCTTAGATTAAGTAATCATGAATCTGTTGTTGAAGTACACGCACTGTATGGCGAATATGACTTAATTGTCAGGGTTAGTTCAAGCGAATCTGGTAAGCTATCGGGCATGTTGATGAGCGACTTTAGACAAATAGATGGAGTCAAAGATACTCAGACTCTAATTGCAGTAGAATANTAGGTGATTAAATGGCGATTGGATTTGTATTGATAACAACTGAACCTGGACAAGAAAAAATGGTTCGCGAAACCCTAGAATCAATTGATCTGGTAACCGCTGGGTGGATGTTATTTGGCGAATATGACTTAATCGCAAGAGTCCAAGCGGATGATGAATATGACCTAACTAGATGCATAGTAGAAGAAATCAGACCGATGAAGGGGATTGTTGACACGAAAACTCTAATCGGTGCGGAACTTTAGAGCATTGAATGTAATTTTGATTCTAANGCTTTAGCAGCATTATGACAACCTGCTTCCCTATATCTGGCTATTGATTCCTTCAATGACGACNTTGCGGAATTTTTACTAATCTGTGAGTTGACTAACCACCATCTAGCACAGTAACGCAAAGCAGGACTTGACCTGGGCAATAAGTTTGGTCGGGTTAGTCGGTGAAACATCTCTGACGCTGCCTCTAAATTAACTCCAATTATTGATTCGATTAATTTTAATTTTAATGATTNAGACATTAGAATATTATCAATAATTNCACANTTAGATTGCACTGATTCAACAACAGAGGNGAAATCAATTGTCCCATTATCATACTGGTAAATTCTTAATTTGCTCTGCATACTGAGATATACTGGATCTCGATTATGTTGTATGCTTTCTATCGAATTTAGAATGTTTACTGCATTAGACAGGTTATTTTCATCAAGGGCTAAAGTAAATTTAATCATTGAAACAGCGACTAATATGATGTTTCTATTTGCCAAATCGGAGAAATCTAGTCGCGTCAAATAATGATTTACTTTGCGCATTGAATTATGTTNTAACCTTTGATTTGGTAATCGGTCTTCCAAAATTTGAGTCGCCAACGAAATTAGTAATTTATTAGCCTCAAAAGTAGATTGATTGGCAATTAATTGTTCAGCAATGTCCTCGCAATGCTCTAATCTACCCTCTAATTTAGCGAGGATAAAATCCATCTCCAGTCTTTTATCACCAGATAAAAATTCTACACTTTGCTTCAAATATTCTGCCTCATATCGCTTTGCTGCTATTTTGCATGCCACATATCTCAATGATTCATTGTTAATATCTTGCTCCATTAAGTCGTCAACCATAACAGCTAATGCTGCGGAATTAACATCCATAATTTGTTCAAGAGAATCTGAAATTTGTTCGACAAAAATATCCGGCGCTGAT
Source organism: Methanobacteriota archaeon (assembly GCA_002726395.1). Classification (GTDB taxonomy): domain Archaea; phylum Thermoplasmatota; class Poseidoniia; order Poseidoniales; family Poseidoniaceae; genus MGIIa-L1. Next base: position 45,765 of record PBTA01000027.1, read on the forward strand.
TTTGATAAGTGGTAAAAATAATTAATCAAGTTACCGTTTTCTGAGATATTTTTCCAATGCCTGGCTAGATTGGAATGAATCTCTCTTGTTTCATCGCTAGATAGGTTGCTGCGAGTGACGTTCCTTACAAGATGCTGCAATTCTAGATTCGATTCGTTGTACCATTTTAACAAACTCTGCATGTCGAATTTTTCGATTAAAGGTTCAATAATAGACACATTAGATTTGACTGGATTAGGCTCCAGTGACATGTGGTTAAGCAACTTTTTGTCATCCTCATCGAGATTTTTCAATACCACTTTGTTGACGTAATCAATGATATCTATCGATGATTCTGGGGACTCAAAATTAGAGTCATATAACTTCAATGCCAACGGATGGCGGCCTAATTTTTCAGCAACATCTTTTCTTTTAGACAACTCAATATCCTCTCCAAGCATCTCGCAACAAGAGTCTAAATCTAATGAGTCAATTTTTATTTGCTCAAAACCAAAATCAACATCTAGAGTATCGCGTGATATTAAAATAAATTTCATCTTACTATGTTTTGAAATTCCATTCACTAAATCTTGTATTTTCGATTGATGTCTAAGGTCAATGAGGTGATAATCATCAATTATCAAGACCTCTTCATGNGGAGCAAAAAACAGTGATATCGATTCAATGTCCTGAGGAATCATTGTCATAAAATTCCACGCTGAACAGATTCCCAAATAATCGGTAAATTCGTTAGCTGATGCCCACCTCACAGTCTTTTTATTGGCGTAATGTGCAGCAATTTTCCTCGCAAAAACAGATTTACCAATACCAGGCATACCAGTAATAATCAATGATTTTTGACTTAGAATGTCCAAGGAGTGAGAAAGCTCATTGTTTCGACCATAGATTTCAATCTGTTTGGGTGGATTACCAAATATTGACCTTGGTTTCTTTGGAGTTATATCACTCACAATAAGTTGAGACAGATGGTCTCGTCCTGATTTTGTGATGTGGTAAACCAGTCTTCGTCGTGAACCTCCTCCAATCACATGGGCCATTCTTTTTATCACAAATCCATGTTCTTCGATTATTGTCAAGGGAATATTTAGTGCAGAGCGTACCACACCAATGCCTTCAGCAATTCCGGGGAGTGATATATCACGACTAACATCCCAAGATTTTTCCATGCTAGATGGATATTGATTCAACCATTTCAGTATTCTTAACTGAGGTTGAGTTAGCATGTTGCTCATTACTGCGAGGTGATATGGGTTATCAATTGAATGTAGCATTGTATCTGCTTAAATTAGATGGTTGGCCTTTTGAGGTGGCACCTTGAGGCAAGGCCATGGCGGTGGAATTGTCTTCAATCTCATTGCCAAAAAAACCCGGAGTATACCTGTTCAAAAACCNTAAAGGTCGCGTGCTATATGTTGGAAAAGCAACTAAACTAAGTGAACGAATTAGGTCTTACTTTGCCAAAAACCCTGACCGGGCAATGATTCCTGAATTAGTCAAAAAATCTGATGATATTGAGTGCATTGTTACTGCCTCCCCCCATGAGGCACTCATCTTGGAGCGGCAATTGATTAGAGAACACAAACCAAGGTATAATTCAATGCTAAAGGACGACAAATCCTTTCCATATCTCGCACTGACAAGTGATGATTTACCTAGAATCCTATACTCTAGGAGACCACCAAAAAATGCCGTCATTTGGGGACCCTTTCCAAATGCTGGAGCAGCAAAGCAGGTGATGAAACTACTTAGGCGCCAATTTGGTCTTCGTGATGAAAAGAATAACATCCCATTTGGCTATCTTGATTCTGGTAATGATGATGATTATCGTCAGCGGATTTTGGCAGTAAAACAAATTCTAAACGGCAATGCTAGTTCACTAATTGAGTCATTAACTCGAAAAATGGACCAATATTCGGAGAATTTAGAATATGAGGTTGCCGCAAGACAAAGAGATTTAATCAAAGCAATTCGAACTACTACGAGTCAACATATTGTTTCAAGTAAGGTGTATCGTGATTGTGATGCAATAGGATTTGCCAGTGAAGGTGATTTAGCGGCAGTGGTAGTATTACATGCTGATGACGGCGTGGTAAAAGGCCAAGAATCTTGGCAAATGATCCATAGAGAAGATATTGGAGAAACCATCTCGATGTTTGTTTCAGACCATTATGCTAACAGAATTCCTCCCAAATTACTGCTAACTCCAACCCCACTATTCGACGGAGTTGAAGATTGGTTGCAAACCAGAAGAGATTCAGCGGTCGAGGTAAGAAATCCATCAAGAGGAGATTTGGTTACCTTGATGAAATTAGCAACACAAAATGCCGAAATACAATTGATAAGATTTGTCAATAAAACCAGCGGCTCTTTAGAAAAACGGGCAGCTGATGATGGGGCAAAACTACTGGGAATGCAACAGATGAATCACATTGTATGTTTTGATATGGCGCAAATTCAAGGAGAACATCGTGTCGGAGCAAGCGTTTGTTTCAAAGACGGCAGACCACACAAAGAAGAGTATCGTAAATATACTGTAAAAGGTGAGCAACTCGATGATTTACGCATGATGCGAGAAGTTGTCCNGCGTTGGATGAAACATCAAACNGAATGGCCTGATTTATTGTTACTAGATGGTGGCCGGACCCATCTGAAAATGATTAGTGAAATGATTGAGCAGTCTGGAAATGCCGGNAAATTTGCTGTTGCTGCACTAGCAAAGCGTGAAGAAACTGTATTTAGAAAAGACAAGCAGCCGATTATTCTAGATCGACGCGGAAGGGTACTAATTCATGCTCGGGATGAAGCACATCGATTTGTCAACACATTCCACAGAAAGCGCCGTAAAGCAAGTAAAATGGTCGACCCACTAGAGAAAGTACCCGGATTGGGTGCTAAAAAGTTTCAAACGTTAATACGTCACTTTGGTGGCAGNAAAGAAGTATTACACGCCAGTGAAAAGGATATCAAGACTGTACCTGGTATTGGCCCAGCACTAGCAAGGCGAATATTTGAAGCCATCAATGATTAATCAAATCGTTTATCGGGAAGGTCAACCATTGGTGGAGGGCCTTTGTTGGAATAATCCTCAAACTGCTCCATATCACCATGTAATCCTTCACTATGGAATCCTCTTAGATCAGCAAATTCACTATCACCAATAGTCACCTTGGTGGCAGTTTGTTGAGTTGAGGCTTTTCTTGCTTTCTTCAAGCGCTTCTTTCGACGACGGCGTCTAATAAATAAGGCCAATAGAATTACTACAAATGTGGGATATACCCAAAACTGCATCAGTAAGTAAAGCCATGAAACCTTAATTCTAAAGGAGATAGTATCCTCGAACTCTCCATCTGGAATATTATAGGTTATTTTTTGTCGTCCACCCTCTTCGGAGATGGTCAGATAACCACCAGTGTCCTCTACATCTTCTATAGTGATTCCACGCGGCAATATTATTGATATTGGACCCGTAAGAGATAGATTATATTCCTCAGCAATTGAGGTATCTCCACTAAATGAGTATGATGCTTTCTCGCCACTTGGATCAGGGTATGTTACACCACTACCTGAAACCAATCCATTGGTTAAAGATGAGCCTAATAGTTCGGCTGCTGAGACCATTGGATTTACCACAAGTCCTCTAAAGGCATTAGCAAAGAAATTCAACTCCATGCTGCTGGTATTGCCCNCGGCAATTTCTCCTAAATCACCGTCTAGCTCAAGTTTAAATTCGACTTCAGGAATCCTGACGCTCAAAGTGATCGGTTCATCATCACCAATATCTTGGTCTAGCCCTGTTAAGCCCTCTACCTTAGTCTTGATTTGAAAACCACTTAGGTCTACATCACCGAATGGTGAATCTTCTACGTCAGGCAATTCTGCACTGCTTTCGTGAATAAATTGGGTAATTATGTCACCGATATCCTCCGAAAAATCTGTTAATCCCTCTGGCGTAAATTGGAATGATAAGTCGGTATCGCACACCTCGTAAGTTTGGTCTTCCGAACAAATACTTCCCACGTCATCATAGGATTTTGGCTGAGCCAGACGACTGGCAATGTCAAGGCCAACCCTCACTAAATCAGAAGGTGCTGCTTCAAAATTGACTCTTGTTGAGCCGCTTTGATCAATTTCTTCTAATGGAATCATGACTCGATATATGGATACTTCAGCGTCTAAAGCAAAATCAAGGGACANTGACTGAGACCATTCATTTATTCTAAGGGCAGAAATGTCCAACTCAATTTTGCTGCTTATGCAGGTCCTCTGTAAAGTAGTACAGACTACATTCATATCTTCATCTCTGATTTCCGTCCGCCAGTCGTATGGATCGGTTCCTGCCAANGAAATATCGACATCTTGACTGCCTTCAAGGCTCTTCTGAAGAATTAATCTGTCTTCTCCATCAATCGTTCTAACCCATGTAGGAAGAATAATCTCCAAAGTCAACTCTGCTGGAGGTAAACCCTCTGGTATAACCGAATCTAGATAGGAACCTGGCAANACAGATTCGATAGATAAGCCACTGTTTAACAGGTTTCTCAAGTCGCTTTCTTGTAAGATTTCAACATACTCAAGTAAATCTCCATCATCAAAATTATTCTTCAAAATNTCGATTAGACTCATGGAAAATGGTTGACTTGTGGAACGTAAGTAAACTGGGTATTCAGCAGACATTGCCGGCGTTCCTTGAACACAGTAATTCCGTTGCTGGCTTTGTGGTTCCTCTGAACAATCACTTGAATGAGTATAATTCAGCCCACCTGCTACCGGTAGCCCGTCTGCTAATGCGTCAGATACCCANTACAGGTCATTCATGGTGATTGGATNATCNCTTCCAACAGAATCTGAAATACCGCTGGNAATATCGTTTATTGGAAANGCTGAAGTCAATTGNTCTAATTCTACTANGCCGTTGTGATATGCTAAGCGAATTCCATCAGCAGTAACCAAAGGTAANNTCGCTGAATCTGACAAATTTAGCAAAGATACTCCCCAATCACTCAATAGGTCATCATCTAAGTATGAAATTCCTGCCACAAAATCAATTGTTGCGGCTGATTCATCACGTAAATCCAACTTTACATTAAGATCGATAGCCTTGGTTTCTGGTGCAATATTTACCGTGTTAGTTCCCAGAGAGCCATTACGGTGGGCAAGCCTAACTGAAATTGGAGTCTCTGTATCACTAGCGCCTTGAGGAGCATTTAGCATGTCTACAGTCCATTCGCCAGCAAAGTATGCAGGATTACCGCTACGAGCGGCTAAAGAACCTCCTGCGCCAACNTGAATGATATCAGCATAACTGGGTGGGGAAAAAGAATAGGATCCAAAGTGACCAGGAAGTGTTAGTAAGGTGAAATTAGTATTGATTTGTGCACCCATAACTAACATTCCTTGAAAGGCTCTTTCCAAATCCAAGTTGCCTGTAGATACTAAACTAAATGCGGTGTCTGTAAGTTCAATAGTAAATGTTGAAGATATACAAATAGGAGGATTAAACGCATTATTTTCACTAGCGCCCTCGCTTGAATAGATGGAGTCTGTCAATGGGTTATCTGAACAAGGGGTTGTCTCTCCTTGTTGAGTTATCGAGTTGGTATAATCAGTAGTTAGTCCAACAATGTTGCCAAAACCATTTTCTATAGAAGTGTCAAGTGCATTGTTTAATTCTATTTTAAGCTGGTCTCTAACTGTTGGAGTACCCGGACCGTTTGGGCGTTCATCAAAATAAGTTCTAATCAAATCAGCCGGCGCACCATCTTCTGGATCTAAGCCGTCAGATGCCAGTGCNGCGTTTAGCCCCGCAACATTGTCTAACCCTAATGCAGAGCGATTAAATTCATGAATTGCCCATACCAAATCTAACTCGATTGTATCTGTATCGACTAGTTGAAAATCATAGGTGCCGTTTATCCAATCTTGTTGACTTGAAGTTAAGTCATGAGAATGGCTATAATCATCGCAGGTCCCNCCGTTTGCTTGACAGGTTGACATGCCATCAGCGCTAACAAATGGAATGAATAGATGGATGGTGAGCAATATAGTCATCAATAATATGACGCCTTTTGGACGATTATTAGTTTGTGAATATGACGCCGCCATGTACCTTCGTAGTACAGTGACATTGAAATTCATTCCCCTTGTGGTATTATCATGACTGAGGCCGCAAAGCAAATAGATTCCGCTTTAGCAGTCTTAGTCGACAAAGATGATGCTTCAACTATTCAGCAATCTTTGACAGCAACAAAATTAATCGATAACAAGTTTATCATAACAGAGGTTGATTCGATGATTGCAATCCCAATTTTAGATNATGAAAAGGTCAAAAGNTTGACCTGTTTTGATAATACTAAACACGCAATTACTGAACTAAATTTACCTCTGAAAAACCAGAAATTTACTCCTGCAGAAGCAATGGTCCAAGATATGACACTGTATCTAGAGCAATACATTGATTCAGACCTTTCAGGATTAATCACAAATTTACCTCGGAAATGGGAATTATTTGGAGACTTAGCAATTATTCCTAACTCAACAGTCAATAATTTACAATGGCAGGACTTTTTTGGCAGGATTACTCAAGAGCAAGAACTAGAAATATGGCAGATTATCGCTCGAGCACTAAGGGTAAATCGCCTTGCTCGGCAAGAAAAGATTGCTACTGATATGATGCGAACATCCCAAGTCAAAATGTTGCTGGGTGATTCGGGTGAAGTTGAAATAAATGACTTTGGAGTGAAATTTTGGCTTGATGTAACCAAGGTTATGTTTTCCTCAGGCAACGTTACTGAACGTCATAGAATCGGCAACATTGACATGTCGGGAGAAATTATCGTTGATGCATTTGCTGGAATTGGTTACTATACCCTACCAATGCTAATGAGAAGTAATGCTGAGCATGTCTATGCCTGTGAGATTAATCCAAACTCAATTCAAGCATTAGAAAATGGTGCTAAATTGAATAAGGTAAGTCACCGACTAACCATCCTTGAGGGCGATAATTTGTCAACAATGAAGCAAGTATATCATTTGGCAGACAGAGTTCACTTGGGGATTTTACCTTCTTCAGAAACGGTTTGGCTATCAGCGATTAGTTGCTTAAAATCCAGTGGCGGAATGTTACATATCCACATGAATGTTGAAGAAGAAAAAATCGACGATTTTGTCACATACTGCATTGATAGTATTGCTAAATTGGCAAAACAACTTGGGCGTGAAGGAATCGTTTCTGTAGAACATGTCGAGAAAGTAAAATGGTATGCGCCAAGAATACGACATATCGTTATTGATATCTCTGTTAGATGATTAAAATGAGCCTGGCGGCGGGGGACCCGCTGGTCTCTCATGGGGGATATCACTGCCTTCCGCTTGATTCAGCATTGAGAAATCATCTTGATACGACAACTTATCAATTTCCAAATCTGCTTTTTTCTTTCGTAAATAAACCATAATTACAACGCCTGTAATACTGGCAAAAATCATAATTCTAATAACTAAATCAAACCATGAATCCATATTTGCATTATCAGGGAATGTGTCATAATAGTTAGCTATACCATCTCCGTCTGAATCATATTTAGCCTTGGAATCATTAGGGAATTGATCCGAATTATCACCCAGCCCATCATTATCTGTATCATTCCACTCTGCTCTATCATCGGGGAATGCGTCTTGATTATCACCTATTCCATCGACATCCCGGTCATAACATTCAGCTGGATCATCAGGCCATATGTCTTGATTATCCCCGCACCCATCTCCATCAGAATCTAGCCATTCAGTTGGGTCACNAGGAAACGCATCAGCATTATCCCCTACCGTATCGCCATCAGTATCATTCCATTCTGATGGGTCACTTGGAAAAATATCCGTATTATCGCCGTATGTATCGTTGTCAAAATCATACCAGTCTAGGGGATCGTTGGGGAATAAATCAGTATTATCACCATAGCCATCTCCATCAGAGTCAGCCCAGTCATCAATATCATCGGGAAATAAATCTGTGTTATCAGAAAAACCATCGCCATCACGGTCTGGGCAACCTTCTGGAGAAAGTGACAGACCGAATTTTGTTGGGCAAGCATCACGATTATCGCCAAACCCATCATCATCATAATCTAGCCATTCACTTCCATCATCTGGGAATTTATCATAATTATCGCCGTAACCATCCCCATCAGTGTCAATGCATTCAGTTTCATCGAACGGAAATTGGTCTGAATTATCGCCACAACCGTCAGCATCGCCATCACTCCATTCAGATGGGTCTAGAGGGAATTTGTCGATGCCATCAATTACTCCATCACCATCAGTATCTTCATCATAAATATCGGTTCCAGCAATAGTCTCATCAAGGTTATCAAGTAAGTCACCATCAATGTCTGAGTCTTCGGTATTGGAGCATCCGTCACTATCTAAGTCATTATCATGAACGCCAATTTCGCCTCTAGGGCAAGCATCTTGTAAATCTGGAATTAGGTCATTATCATCGTCTAAATNAACATCATCAGTACAACCGTCTGAGTCGTGATCATTACTTGCTTCGCTAAATGGACAGGGGTCAATGGCGTCATTAAGTCCGTCTTCATCAGAATCCCGTTGTGCTGCAGAACACCCATTAATGTCGACAATTTCCCCTAAAACTGTTGCTGGACAAACATCATCACCGTTGGAAACCCCGTCGCTATCATCATCTAATTGTTCCCACGAACATCCTGTTTGGTCAGCAGTCCAATCGTTATTGGTCCACGGACACTGGTCATAATCATCGATAATCAGGTCACCATCAGTATCTGCATTACCGATAGATTGAATGGCAAAAAAGGAAATAAATTCATGCATCACTCTAGTTGGATGTGCCTTATCAAAAAATATGAACTCATCTGGATTGCTGGCCACCGTTGAAGCACTATTGCAAATCGGTAATGGTAACAACGTTGCTGAAGCACTACAAGCGGAGTCTTGAGTATTGGTTATTCCCAGCGCCTCACTGTTGTCTACAATGTCATTAAACAATGACCAAGCGTCTATGAAATGTACTGTGATTGATAATTCANCTGTTAAATCATTTACCAGGGTTGCTAATTTCGTGTTATAGGAGACTACCTCGGAGGCAATGTTATTTTGTTGATTTTGGCTACGCCCAAGAATTTCTGGGGTTTTTTCTAATGGTGGTAAATTTGGAATAATAAATTTACTCGCTCCAGCAGCATCTAGTTGCCTAATATGGGATTCCATATTCGCTACTATAGTATCTGAATTAGCTGTACCGTAGAGGAAATCATTACCGCCAGCCCACAGAGAAACGACTTCATTTTGTGCAATACTTGATTGAACATTAGCCAGATAGTTGTTAATTTGAGTCCCGACATTTGGCAGTAATAAGTACGAAAATCCTTGACCTGTTTGGGAGCCGCCAAACGCCCTATTATCTCCTTGTTCGGTTAATGAACCAACAGTGGTTGAAACACCATAGGCTTGTGAAACATATTCTAGCCAAACTGGACCATTAGAAAACCGACCTTGCCAATATGGTGGCACATCAGGAACATTTAGGATACTNTCCTTGGCATTACCCATATCACTTAACGAGTCACCAAAGGCTAGTAAATTACCAATTTGGGGCATTATAGTATTTTGAAACACCATGAATGAAATTTGAGAATTTGCCAGTATGGTATTATCCGNATTAATTATCTCAACTGAGATAAAATAGAAATTTGAACCCTGAAAAAAGTGTTTCACCGGCAATGGGAATTGACTGTTTGGTCCGGTTGGTTGAAATTGACTACTACCTGATTGTACAAGTGAACCATCAAGATCAGTTATTGCGTACTCTGCGGTTAATTCACTGCCAAATGGGGCGTTAGAAACTTTAACACTAAATTCAATTGTGTCGTTTGAATACCAATCATATTTNATCATCGANATTTCAACATCGACCGAACGAGCACTGGTTGATGCAGCAAATGGCAGTGCGGAGCAAANCAACAATAAGACCAANGTCATTGCTTTTCGCATGGTTCTGCTAATGTTACAGAGTTGAAAGAAGTACCTATAACTTAACCCAATTCGGTTAATCATTCTCCATCAATACAGCATCGAAAGTTACGATTGTATCATCATGCAAGCTTTGCGGTGGGTCTATTCTAGCGATTAACAACAATATTATTCCGAGCAATATTAGGCCAGATATGCTCAAGGTTTTCGCCGTAATCAATGGTTCAGTTGCTTCGGTTAATTCGCCGAATCTGATGGTTCCATCCGGGTCTGCAACCCCGATCATTCTAACTGAGTCAATGTGTACTTCACGGATTGGACGCCCGAGTAAATCTGGTCCTGGATTTGCGAAGTTATCTGGAGCAGGATTTGTCACTGTTGGCGTACTAGCGATTTCACGAACCGTATTCATACCATCTCTCACAATGCCAAATACCGCATAGCCCCCATCATCTCGATTCTCAGGGTCCAGACCATGTTGGTCATTGTCAGTGATATACCATTGAGAGTCTGCTGAATCCTGTTCTGCACCTCTGGCCATACCCATTGCGCCATCAACATGTGAAAGATTGACATCATGTTCTAGTGGAATTGTTTCACCTGTTCCTCCACTACTACATTGCGGACTTGTAACTGGATAAGCCCCTACTGTTTTGCATTCAGGGTCGCCAGATTGAATAACAAAGTCGTCCACAACTCTGTGAAAGAAAACNTCNTCATACANACCTGNNTCNATGTGCTGNATGATNTTNGTAGTAGTAATTGGCGCCCATTGTTCAAACAATTCAATGGTTATTTTTCCTTGAACTTCTGGTGAGGTTAAACCGGTATAATAACTAATTTCGATAACCAATACTGCATTTCCTTGGTATGATTGATTCATTGGTGTATCTTCCTTGACAGGTCCGTCAGTCCAGCTATCAGGATCAATTCCAATACTTCGCCAGGATGGTACTTCACTTTGCCCAGATGCGGTGATTGGCAAAGATAGCAACATGAAATTTAACACGATGAACAGAGCCAAGCGTCCTCGCATGTCTAACGTACTGCCATCTCACACATGAATAATTCGAC
>PBTA01000002.1 GCA_002726395.1 Methanobacteriota archaeon
CAGGGTTGACATGATCTGGAGTAACTGGCGATACACCTCCCCAGTCATTAATACCCGCTTCAATTAATTTACTGGCATCATCGTAAGATAAATTTGGAGGCGCCTGTATTGACATTTGAGGTCCAAAAATAAGGCGCGCTATTGATATTGTCCATTGCAAATCCTCCAGGCTCGGTTCATCCGAGTTTGCCATCAAGGTATCTGCTTTAGCTCTGAAATTTTGAACTATAATTTCCTGAATATGTCCATACTTTTCATGGCCTGCACGCAAGGCAAGGAGTGTTTCAATGCGTTCTTTTTTGGTTTCTCCAATCCCAATTAAAATTCCCGTAGTAAACGGAACTTTTTGTCGGCCAGCTTCATCTATCGTCGCGAGACGTACTTTAGGAGACTTATCCGGAGACCCATGGTGGCACATGCCTTTTTCCATTAATCTTTCGGAGCTACTTTCAAGCATTATTCCCATACTGACAGAAACTTCCCGAAGCGCACTTATATCTTTGGCATCCATTACGCCTGGGTTCAAATGAGGTAATAACCCCGTTTCCTCAAAAACCATTAGAGCCATTGCCCGCAGGTATTCAAGTGTAGTCTTGAAACCCAGGTTAGATAATTCATTCCTCGCAGTTGAATACCTAATTTCTGGCTTATCGCCCAATGTAAATAATGCCTCTTTACAACCTGCCTCTTTTCCAGCGACCGCGATCTCAAGCACCTGTTCAGGACTTAAAAAGGCGTGTGATAAATTTCTTGGTGGTTGAGCAAAAGTACAATAATGACAAACATCTCTGCATAATTGTGTCAGTGGGATAAAAACTTTACGCGAGTAGCTAATATGCCTACCAAACCCTCTGTCTCGAATATCAGCAGCCATTGCCATCAACTCTGACAAATCGCCAGTATCTTCTAGACCTAGGGATTGGGCTTTGCTGGGTTGCTTACCCTCTAAAAACCAATTTAACTTTACAGCCAAGTTTTATCTCTATTCTTTTACTACATTAAAAATTTATCATAACTTAGTGAGGCGTTTTACTATACCGCTTTCATTGAGGAACCGATACGTATTAGTATCACTTTTTGTTTTAACAAAATCTATTAAATCTTTCTCAGTATCCATATCAAAAGCTAGACCTGGTAGATTTATCTCCTCTATTTTAACAGAGAGGCCGCTTGCTACTCTCTTATGGCGCTCGAAGCTGCCAACACCAAAACTGGTTGCTAAAAGACTTGGGGGCTTCATTAATAGAGCATTTGTACCGTCTTGATCTCGCGCTCCAGCTATGCGAATGCTTTTATCTTCCGGATTTCCAATAAAAATATTGAGCTCGTCCTTAGTGACCAGAGGTAAATCGGCCGGGAGTATCAGCATAGATTGCGCCTCGTTCACCCTGCTGTCTCTGAGAGCTTCAATAATCGCTTCATCGTATCCCCTATTTTCAGTTTCAGTTATCATTTGGACATTAGAGACGGGATTAAAATGTTTATCTGCAACTATAAATATTTCTTCTACAAGTTGGCTTTCTTTTAAGGTGACTAAAACATCATTTAACATTGCAAGAACCAGTTCTTGTCTCTCTCCTTCTGCCAGAATGTCCGAAAGGCGGCTTTTAGCCGATTTAAGGTTTTTTAATGGGACAACTGCGACTACCATCTATTTTCCCAATACCCCTCAATGAAGTTAAGGCATTCATTGGCTAACGTTATTTTTTCTTTCAATGAATGCATCACCGTATTGGTTACAAATACCTTAATCCCCATATCTTCGATCTTNTCNGATAAAGCTGCATCCGCATGATCNATCACAANTGCGTCAATGAGCCCTTNGTAGTGATTTGNGACTTCAATAGAAGTCGATGGNATTCCAAGTTCCTGCATCATTTTNGCCGCCGGCCCCTTTATAGCTNTGCTGTTGATAATCGGAGAGATNGCTATTTTNGGTCCTTTCATTNTAACCAATTCCTCTGTCATACCCGGCACACCAATTATCGGATCTATACTTACAAAAGGATTTGATGGTGCAAGCAAAACTGCAGATTTATTATTCTCTTCACCATATTCTTTTATCGACGGATTAATAACTGAGGATTTTATTCCTTCGAAACGAAATCTCTTTACAATTGGCAAGCATCTATCCCGAACAAAATAATGTTGAAATGCCAAGTCTCCTTCCCGAGTTTCCACGACAGTAGAAACAAGATCATTAGTCATGGGCACAATCTTGGCTTCAACACCAAATGAAGAGGCTAAATTTTTTGTAATAAAAGTTAGATCTTCGCCTTTTGCTAGACGTTGTGTTCGATGAACATGAGTTGCAAGGTCTTTATCTCCTAAATTAAACCAACTCTCTCCACCCAATAATTTAGTTTTATCTANAAAATTCCATGACTCGTCTTTTAATCCCCACCCTCGTTCCTGATCAACAAGNTCGGCTAGGGTATATATTATAGTATCAATATCNGGACAAATTTTCAGTCCAAGATGAACGAAATCGTCACCAGTATTTACTATTGTCATAAAGTCGTCGTTATTAAGGACCTGAGAGAGACCCAGCACTAGCTTAGCTCCCCCGACCCCTCCAGAAAGAACACACAGGCCATTGGGACAGGAACGTAACTCAGTCANCGGAACATATCCATTTCACGATCTCGTATGAGTGCTGTGGCCTTTTGCTTCTCCGCATCCGACTTAAACCCTCTTATAACCACTACAGGCATACCTTCTGACGCTTGTCCCTGGAGAAGGGATGCTGCNGATGCCAGTTCATCCGCAACAGCCTGCTCGCTAACCAGAAGCTCTTTTCCAAACATGTCCAACTCGCCTCGAAGATCTATCACAGCAGGCAATCCGGCTACGCCAATGGCATGGCCGGTAGTTCCAATTCTCCATGCCCTTCCCACGCTGTCATTTACAATTATACCGACTTTGATCCCTAATCTTTTATGAATTTCATGACGAATAAGATCACAACTTGCATCGGGGTCTTTGGGCAATAGCAAAACATACTCATCATCATCATCCTGACCAACGACGTTAGATCTATCTATCCCAGCATTTGCCATAACTAACCCCAGATTTTGCTCAACGATCACAACTCCGGGCTTTGAACGAACAATTTCTTTTGATTCTTGCAACACCAATTCAATTTGGCGAGGATCTTTTTCTAATTTTGTTGCCAGGTCTTCNGCCTGTCTACTTGGCTTAACCGATTTAAGCGATACGATCCTTCCTTCCGCTTTGGAGATAATTTTTTGTGCTATTACGACTATGTCATCATCCTGTAAGCGCTCGTTCGAAACCATCAATGCATCTATTATAATTCCCACGAGATCGTCACCTCGCTTCACTAAAGGCACGCCGTCCAATCCAAAAATATTTAGTCGGCNAACCATCTCTTGATAGTTTAACCCGCTGAACCAGGTTTACCTGTGATCCTCAGTCCTGCCCCATCTATCTTATATCTATTATTCATAAAAATAAGTGATGACGTCATGGCTTCAGCAACGATTGAGTTCGCTATAACCCCAGCATGCCAGGCTTTCATATCCGCATCCGATGCAAGTCCAACCACAACTTCTCTCGCCTCGGGATCATTTCCACAAACTAGAACATCACAGTCGATCTCATGCTCCAGATCGTCTAAATGAGTGGCGGCAACGCTCTGAAATGCTGAGACAACCCGAACTGACTTGCCAAGAAACTCCTGTGCGGCTTTCGCGCAGGATCCGCCCTCGGGAATGTGTACGGTGCGAACTTTTGGTGGGACCAACGGCACTGTAACATCTATTAAAATTTTATTATCTAAGACAGGAGCAATTAAACTTAATGTGCTCATATGGTTGGAAAACGGAACGGTAAGAACAACAATTTCTCCNTTTTCTGAGGCNTCCTTGTTCTCCAGTCCTATTATACTTTTAGTACCGGCTTCATTATTCAGACGAGTAGCCGCTTCAGATGCTCTTTTTTCATCTCTAGACCCTATAATTATTTGATGACCTTTCCTTGCCCATCGTTTTGCGAGCCCAGCACCTAATGCTCCCGATCCACCAACGATTGTAATTTTCTTTGAAGCGCTTACCATCTAATTTATTCTCCATTTAGACTTTATGATTCAAATTTGTTTCAACAAAATAACACAAGGAAAAGTTTTAATTGTTTCCGCTTCGTCATCGTATAGGTGGCATTTTGAGAATCAAAGAACTAATAGATGAAGAACCATTTTTATTCATGTATTAAATAATTATTTTTCCAAGTCGTTCTATTGATTCAAGTACGTTAGATTGAGCAAAACCCGGCCATTGTATTCTGACCAAGAACTCCCCTTCCCCAAAGCTATCCTTATAGCGCGCCACTTCATCAGCCACCTCAAATTCATCGCCAATGATAAATCGATCTTTTATAAATTCATCAAAAGTATCTGATAAACTTACCTGTTCTTTAGTGGCCGTTTGCCCCCAACTAGCGTATGACTCATATTTTGAAAGTAATGCGGGTCGAGCTACACGCAGTGCCTCGGCTTTCGTTTTTCCAATCGCCACTTCCCGAATAATAGGTTGCTCATTGACAGAGCGACCACTTATTTCTGCGCTCGTTTTTTTGTATACTTCAACTCGTTCAGTTATCTCTTGAAATGTCATAGTAGGGGGAGCTATCCATGGACAATTTAATTTTGCCGCCCTTTTGACAGCGGCAATAACATCACCACCCACCCAGATCGGAGGTCCACCGGCGCGTTTGGGTTTAATACTTGCTCCCAACCCACCAACTTTAAAATGCTTTCCGTGATGAGTTACCGAGTCTTCATTCCATAATCTTCGGATCAATGGTATTGCTTCTTCAAATCGGCTAACTCGCTGTTCAAACTCAACCCCCAACGCCTCAAATTCTTCAGGCCTGTAGCCTAAACCAACACCTAATACATAGTTCCCATCAGTTATCCAATCTAATGATGCCGCGTTTTCTGCAACAATTATGGGATTTTGCATAGCTAATAAAAGGATCGTTATGCCAAACGTCATACCTTCTCCTTCAGCAGCCAACCGAGCTATCAAAGGTTCTGCCTGTATCATTTGCAGAGGTTCCGATAAAAAGTGTTGTCCTACCATCACTGANGANAATCCGTGATCTTTTGCCAATCGAGTTTGCTCGCAAAGATTAGCCATCTCTAGATTTAAATCGGCATTTGCGGGCCACTGCGTAGCCATGAATAGTCCAATTCCCATCTCGAACTCCTCTTCCTCGAAGATCTAGGCTATTTTGCCAAAGGTGGTCGCATTTTTACTAAAACCCAACTATTATAAATTACCTTCTATAAGGTTAATTGAAAACCACATTTAAAAATCGAGGATTATCNCTTATGAAATTGGGTTTAACTATAAGTTCTAACGGAAGCCATTTTTCACTCAATGANACACTGATAAAAGAGGCGGATAATCTTGGTTTTTCTTCCCTTTGGACTTCAGAATCCTGGGGACACGACGCTGTAACGCCTGCGGCTTGGGCACTAGCCATAACAAAGAAAATAAATGTTGGCACTGGCATAATACAAATGACGACTAGAACCCCCACTATGGTCGCTATGACCGCAATCACTCTATCGCAATTATCATCTGGACGNTTTATTCTGGGACTTGGTCCATCTGGCCCTCAAGTCGTCGAAGGNTGGCACGGTGTGCCTTATGGAAAACCTCTAACTCGACTAAAAGAGTATGTAAAAATAATAAAATCTATCCTGGACCGAAAGGCCCCACTTGAACACCACGGCGAACACTATCAATTCCCCTACCGTGGTGAGGGCTCAACAGGCTTAGGGATTCCTTTAAAAAGCATACTACACGGAGACCCTTCCATGCAGATGGTTACAGGAGCAATCTCTCCGGCTGGCGTCAGTGCAGCTGCAGAGACTGTTGATGGCTTCATACCTATCTATATGGACCCATCAAGATTCGATGTCTTTGAACAACATATAGGATCTGGATTTGCCAAAGCAGGCCAAANCCGAACATTGGACACGTTCGCTGTTATGCCCATGTGTGTAGTCAACATTGATGATGATCTAGAACTTGCCAGNCGCCCTGCAAGGGAAAATATAGCATTTTATGTTGGAGGAAT
Source organism: Methanobacteriota archaeon (assembly GCA_002726395.1). Taxonomy (GTDB): domain Archaea; phylum Thermoplasmatota; class Poseidoniia; order Poseidoniales; family Poseidoniaceae; genus MGIIa-L1. Next base: position 6,109 of record PBTA01000002.1, read on the forward strand.
GGGCGCTAGGAATAAAAATTTCTACTGNGATTACGCAAAACGAATAGGTTTTGAGGAAGCGGCGACAAAGATACAAGACCTTTTTTTAGATGGTAAGAGAGCCGAAGCAACGGCGGCCGTTCCACAGGAGCTCATTGATCAAGTAGCTCTAGTTGGATCAAAAGACCGTGTAAAAGATAAACTAGCAGAATGGAAAGAGGCCGCTGACAAAAGGCATGTCGATACTTTAATTGCCCGTACCGATGATATAGATACCGTTCGTTTTTTAGCGGAAAATGTTTTGTAATTGCACGATAAACAGAACCCACAAATGGGAAGTTAAATTTAATTTCTAATACACAGGAAAGATATAGTTTTTCTAAGCCAGTCGTAGCCGCGGGTTTTATGCTGGGAGCGATGACTTTATTCTCAACTATGGGAGTATTCATCAAACTTTCTAGCTCCCAATTACATCCATTGGAAGTTGTATTTTTTAGAAACTTTTTAGCTCTTTTTTTTCTCACACCATGGATTTATCAACAACGGGCTAAGGTATTCAAATCAAATCGCAAGAAATTATATACTGTTAGAGCCGTTTTTAATGTTGTTGGTATGGCAGCTGGTTTTACGGCGCTAACCTTAATACCATTAGCAGAAGCTACAGCACTAAGCTTTACTGCACCTCTATTCGCTACTCTCGGAGCTGCATTAATATTAGGAGAAATTATTCGTCAAAGACGTATAATAGCGATAATTTTTGGTTTTGTTGGTGTGTTAATCGTCTTACGTCCAGGAGTTGAGGCCTTATCGCCTGGCGCACTACTGGCGATAGGCAATGCTATAACGATAGCGATTACTGTTTTAATCGTAAAAAAACTGACAACAACTGAAAAGCCGATAACCATAGTTGCTTACATGGCATTATTACAAACGCCAATGGCTTTGATACCAGCTTTGTTTTTTTGGGAATGGCCCAATCTAATTACCTGGATTTGGCTTTTCTGCCTTGCTGGTGCAGGCACCATTGGACACTTGATGTATACTAAGGCTATTCAACTAGCTGAAGTGTCACAACTTCAGCCGATTGATTTTGTAAGGCTCCCAATAATAGCAGTATTTGGATATATAGTTTTTGCAGAACAACCAAGTATTTGGGTTTGGATAGGCGGCGCCGTTATCTTTCTATCCACAGCATATGTCACACATCGTGAAGCCACGATCAGCAGAAACCAAAAGAAATAAAGAAATTTTACTCAAAAACAGTATCATTACGGTTTGATCAAACCCGAGAGAGAACATCATCTACAATTTTTTCTGACTCTCCTATATAGGCAACGGGATCCAATAATGAGCCTATTTCTTGTGAACTCAGATTATTTGAAACTCGTTCGTCACCATTCAAAGCATCTTTAAATGGAATTTCTTTTTCGAAAGAATCCATAGCTATTTCATATACAACTTCATGTGCTGTTTGCTTCCCTATTTTTTCACCTAGAGCCAACATCA
>PBTA01000003.1 GCA_002726395.1 Methanobacteriota archaeon
CATTTACTGCAGATGTGGTTGCCTATACAGAAATTGATTTCAATTCTTCAACTCCAATTGTTGAGGAAGAAACAGAAACCGATGATTCCTCAGCAGTATCAGGTACAATCATAGTTGCAGGTGGTTTAGGGTTAATCATAATGGTATTAGTTTTGGTAATCATACTGAGGGCTATGAAAACCGATCCAATTGACACAACACAACCATATTCTTTGGAACAAGAAACCAATCTAGATGTGGTCGATGAAGAGCTTGGAGTCGATTTGTCACCTACTGGACTGCTTTCCAGAATTAATCAAGATAAGTAATCACAGTGGAATATTGCCGTGTTTCTTAGGNGGNCTCCANTCNCGCTTNGANTGNAATATNTTCAATGCTCTAATCAANCGAACTCTNGTNTCGTTTGGTTCTATAACGTCATCAAGCCAGCCATTCCTTGCTGCCACATATGGGTCGCCAAACTTTGCTTTGTACTCATCAACCAACTGCGCTCGCACGACTTCTTTGCCATCATCTTCAACCGCATTTATCTCGCGTCGATGGATGATATTAACTGCTCCCTCTGCCCCCATCACTGCTAGTTCTGCAGTTGGCCATGCAATGTTGTAATCACTGCGCAGGTGCTTACATGACATTGCAAGATATGCTCCACCGTATGCCTTTCTTGTGACAAGGGTAAGTTTTGGTACTGTGGCTTCAGCATAAGCAAACAGAAGTTTTGCGCCGTGGCGAATAATTCCACCCCATTCTTGGACGACCCCCGGCAAGAAACCAGGTACATCTTCAAAAGTCACAAGCGGGACATTAAATGCATCACAGGTACGTATGAAGCGNGCTGCCTTTATTGAAGCATCAATATCAAGACATCCTGCCAGTACTTTTGGCTGATTGCCAACTACGCCGACAGTTCTGCCACCAAGTCGAGCAAAACCAATTATGATGTTATCAGCATATGAACTAAATAATTCCATGAAATCACCATCATCAACAATTTCTTCCACCACTTTGACCATGTCATAAGGACGGTTAGGATTGTCAGGTACTAATGTCTCAAGTTCAGGATTTAATCTCTCACTAGAGTCTGCAGTCTCAATAAATGGTGGCATTGCGGCGTTATGATCTGGAAGATAACNAAGAATTTCAGCTGCCATTGCGCATGCGTCTTCATCATCATCAGCAATTAAGCAGGCAATTCCTGAGCGAGATGCGTGTAGATTTGCCCCGCCTAGTCCCGCAGCATCAATCTCTCCTTCAATGACCTCAGGAGTTTCNAGCGGNGAGGAGAGGAATAGTTGCCCGTGTTCTTCTCCAAGAANGGTAAAATCGGCCAGTCCTGCAGCNAGTGAAGAAACTCCAACTACGGGTCCAAGTACTNAACTAATGATTGGAATACGTCCACTACATTGCACAAATCTGTCGAGTAGTTCACCAGTGCCAGCTAGTCCTGAAATCCCGTCTTGGGCACGTTGGCCACCACCGTCCCACATGCCAATAATCGGGACCTTGGCCCGTTCTGCCATCTCGACAATCTTGCTGATTTTCTTAGCGTGTATTTCTCCCATACTGCCGCCGTGAACGCTAAAGTCTTGGGCAAAACAGAATACTTTACGCCCATCAATTGTTCCATGACCCGCCACCACACCATCACCTAATGTCTGATGCAAGAACATGTTATGGTCAACAGTGCGATGGGTGACAAAAGAGTCAATTTCAACAAATGACTNNTCATCAAGTAACATGCCGATGCGATCTCTAGCAGTTCCACGGCCGGATTTTCTAATGGCTTCTTGTTTTTTCAGTCCGCCACCTAATTTTGCTTCATTGCGCTTTTGGCGCAGTTCCTCAAGTCTTTGATTGGAGTTATTTGACATTACTTTCACTCCAGTAAAACGTTGTGATTCTCGCCACANAGGTTCATCGAGATAATTTTACCAACGTCTTTGTCGTNGGATAGTGCCCAATGAATTTTGACTAATGTGGTATCTGGTGTTGCGACACTTCCATGACCAAGTAATCCCATTTGTTGTTGTTTTCTACCCTTNGAGTAGACATTCATATCGATTGGTCCGTTAAGGCACTGGGAAGTTATCACTACAGGGATATTACGATTGATGCAACGNGTTAATACACGCCAAACTTTGGTATTTTCAGGTGCGTCCTTGCCTGAATCATCGATTGGTAAGTGTCCAAGTCCTGTGCCATGGATGACAATTGCTTGTGGCCCATTAGCAACAATCGATTCAATCTCTTCTTCATGCAGGTAAGGTCCAGCAATGAATTGAGCAATTCGTACATCAGTGGAATACTTACGTGGTGATTGAGATATTTCACTACTGGTAGAGTCTCTAGCAAGTTGGTATGACTCTTCAATTACTATCTTTAGTCCACCGTCTTCAAGATCAATATAGGCTAATGGTTGGCTGTTTACATTTCTAAATGCGTCTCTTCGAGAGGTGTGTAATTTCCTGACTCCCGTTCCAGGTTGAATCGCACAGGTTCCATCGTGGCTTGAAGCATGCATTACCACAACTGCTGAGTCACCTCGAATGGCCATCGGTTTAGGTCCATTGGCAGCCCAATAAACTGCAGAGATCAAATTTTCTGCAGCATCAGAAGAGCCTCGATCTGATGAACGCTGCGAACCGACTAAAGCAATAGGTCCAGGTGGTGCTTTGCCATCTCCTGACCATGCAAAGCACATTGCAGCAGAAGTNATGTGTAATGTGTCNGTGCCGTGAGTGATAACTACTCCGTGGCAACCCTCATTGAATGCTTGCTCTGTAGCATCAATCATTTTGTTCCAGTGTTGAGGGCGAATATCATCGCTAAACATATTGCCAAGTTTCACCGCATCAATATTGGCAATTTCAGCTAATTCCGGAATGGTTGATACTAATTCTTCTGGTTCAAACTTGGCGATAACTGCACCGGTTTTGTAATCNACCTTTGATGCAATNGTTCCACCTGTGTGNATGATCCGCACTCTTGGAAGTCCTTCATTGAATTCCATTTGGCTATAATCTGGGGATTCTTCTTCGGCAATCTTTCCGAGTACTGTCAGTGACTCAATATCTTCAACAGGATAACTTGCATTGTAGCCATTTGCCAGTTTGAGAGTTAGGTGACCTTTTGATGCAGGGTGAAGAATGATTCCCTCATGAGAGGTTTTTCCGTTATGGCCATTTACTTCAATTTGGACCTTGTGTCCAATATTTGGTATATCGACCATGATATCTCCAAGAATTGACGGCTCATCAAGAGTTCGCTTCACTGAGACAAGTCTTTGACTTTTTCAACCAAGTCCATTTTTCGCAAACGCCAAACACCAATCGGTGTCATAGCAATGGCNATTATTATCACACCAAACATCAACTGAAATGCAATACTTGGCACGATTACCACAGGAACATAAAATTCCCAAGAGGAGAATGAAGCGGCTAAACCAATCGCTCCTCCATAGGCAAAGAAGACGCCAACTATGCCGCCGATAATTCCGATTAGTAAACTTTCGAATAATAACATACCGCCAAGCCTCTTGGTCGAAGCCCCAAGTACTCTGAGGGTTGCTAATTCGAAATCTCTTTCTGCTACATTCATAATCATTGTATTGAGCATAACTGCAATAGTGAATAACAGCCCAAGATACATTATTGCTTGGAATATTTGGGTTTGCTGTTCAATCAATGACTCAATTCCGTCAATCAAGGTTTGGCGTTCCACAATTCCAGCAGATATTTCACCCAGTTGAGTGTCTATTTCAACCCCATCTGGCATTACAAGGTATACCGATGTAGCATTAATACCGGTGATTTCGGTTAACTCCCCACGAATGAAATACATAGTTCTAGAAATTTCACCACGAGTAATTCCAACAATTTCGACAGGGGTTTCTGCGCCATTGATTGACACAACTTGAGTATCGCCAATATCCCATCCTAGAAACACCATNGCACCTTCATCCATCATAACTTGAGTTGTGGTTGGTGAACTATCCGGTAATATTCCTTCAATTAAATTCACTTCACGCATTCCATCAGTATAGGACTCCAAACCAACAACGGTAAATGACCTACTGATATCACTTGAATCATCCACAGTGCCAAGTGGCATCTCGATTAGTAATTCAGTAGTGGCTGAAACATTCGCTGCCCATTCTAGTACGGCATCTTCGCCGTCAGTCATAACAAAGACTTGTACATCCCACGATTGGTCATCTTCCAAACCACTGATGAGGGTGTCTTGAATTCCAGCNGACATCATTTGAATTGAACCAAATAACATCAATGAAATACCAACGGCAACAAAAGTCATTGTCAGCCTGATTGGCTTTCTGACACTCGAGCGAATAGATAGTCCAAGAGNAGTTGGCATCCATGCTGTCAATTTCCNAAGTAGNTTGGAGCCAACGCGCATTTCATTTTGCCCACTGAGGATTTCTAGTGGTTCAAGTCTGCTAGCTTTCCATGCCGGTAAGATCCCCGAGAGGAATACGATGAGCATTGTTGGAATTATGACCGTGCTGTAGGTCGCTAGTGGTATGGTCCGTTCTATTATCGGNACGCCGACGATGTCTTGATAGAAATCCAACATCCAATTCATTCCCCAAGGGCCGATTAAGCAACCGATTATACATCCAAGCCCTCCGATGGCAAGGGGCGCAATTAGGTAACCGGAAAGAAGAGATTTCCTGGGCACTCCAAGGGTTCGCAGAACTGCGATTTCTTTGGCCTGACTTTGAACTAATCTTTGCAAACTTAGTACAATGGTGATTGAAGCAATTGCTGCAATCATTACGGTGAAGGGAACAGTTGCTCGTTTTGAGCCTTCCAAGTCTTGACGCATGACTTCAACTTGTTCATTTTGCCCTCGGTCTCTAACCCTTGCATCTAATTCTGTTTGATTAATTGCACTATCAACAGCAGATTTGATTTCATCAATTTCTTCTCCTTCATATGNTTCCGTGTCNGGTAAATCAAAAGATGGGGTTCCATTGACATCAANTACGATTAGATTGCTAGATCCCAAATCATTACCAGTTAATCTCGCCATTCCACTATCAGATAAATACCCCACAACAAATTCGCCCGCTTCAGGTGGGAAAATAGAGCCTTCTGGGGCCATAATTACGTGTAGAGGATGATAACCAATTCCCACAATAGTAAATTCGGCACTTGCATTACCTGCACCTATAGTGACGTTATCATCGATTGTTAATTTGAGCGCATCAGCAACATGCGCATCAATGACAATTTCATTACTTGCCGATGCAACTCTGCCTGATGAATGGCCTTCTGGCATCCACACTCGATCCGAGTTAGCATTTGNCGGTATGCCATGCCACAGTGAATTGATAATTTTTTCATCTCCATTATCGTCATAGAACATTGCCCCCTGAAGGATAGTTCGTCCTTCACACGAATCTATGTCTTGACTGGAGGTTTCGGCTAAAGAATCAGTCAAACCTTGACAAAAATCAGCTACTTGCTCTGCACTCCACAATGTGCTGCGATTGTCAATCCAGAGATCGCCAAGATTAGCGCCATCTTCATCATCAGCATGCATTGTTTCATACATGCCGTCTAGGTTATGGGAATAACCGCCAAAAGTNATCCCAGCAAATACTCCTACTGAGACCATGAAAACCACTGCGAATAAGCGAAGTTTGGTTCGCCATAGGCTTCTTGCAAGTCGTTTATTGAGTAAAGTAGACACTTAACCACCTCATTCATCTTCATTATTGACTAATTGATCTGAGATTATTTTACCACTATCAATACGGATTACTCTAGTAGCATAGCGTACCAATCCCTCATCATGAGTCACAAACACTGCGGTGATGTTTTCTTCCTTGCAGGCCTTAACTAGGGCGGTCATCACTTTTTGCGANGTCTCGGTGTCAAGGTTACCAGTTAACTCATCACCAAGTAGTAAATTTGGCCGCTTAGCAATGCTTCTTGCAATGGCAACACGTTGTTGTTGGCCACCACTNATTTCTCCAGGGAATCGATTAATTTCATCTTCAAGACCGACTAATTTAAGCAGTTCAATTGCCCTTTTTTGGTCTTTATTGCCAGATAATTCTTGAATTAACAAAATATTTTCTAGTACAGTTAAATCTTGTAACAGGTTGAAAAATTGAAAGACATAACCGATGTTTTCTCTGCGGAAGGAAGTCATTTGTTCAGAATGGTTTCTTGGAACATCACTGCCATTGAAGGTATAACTGCCCCCAGTTGGACTATCNAGCGAGGAGAGACAATTCAACAGCGTTGTTTTTCCAGACCCTGAGGGGCCTAGTAAGATTACTCTTTCACCTTGGGTAATTTCAAANGANACACCATCNANNGCTNTGACAACACCTGCNGGAGTTTCATAATGGCGTTCTATATTTTCCATTTGTAGTAAGTTANTCATGAATGTGCACCATTGTATGTGCCTCAACCCACTAGAGCCTTGAAATTAAATTAACCGGCTTGTCGATTAGTCAAAAAATCACTAATCTAGCCCACCATGTAGTGCTGACCAGTAATCTTGGTGCCGAAAGCGGAGGGTGAACACATCCAAGATGTGTGAAGAATAGATTNCAGCAAATCACCCAGNTACCGCACCAAGCGATGCTGANNAGTAATCTTGGTGCCGGGAGCGGGGCTTGAACCCGCGACCTTCGGATGTCTCAGACACCGCAAGGGTTGCACGTCATACGAATGCCTTGTAGGCTGCCCTATGAGTCCGACGCGCTACCAACTGCGCCACCCCGGCTTGGGCTGTCGTGACGGCTGGACTCTTTGAATAATGCGGCTCTGGCAAATCTGTATTATTCCATATTAGGCTAATTTCTCAGCCGTAGCATTCATGCACTCTCAGCCTTCCGAGGGGACATGGTCGACCTCCAAACTGCGATGGCTGCGGCTTCTGCTGAGCGCAAACAGCGTTCCGGAGCTGCTAGTGAGGAAAGAAAGGTCAGAAGAAGTGGGGCAAGTCTTGGCTTAGAACCATTTGACCCAGTAAAACACGTCAGCAAAGAGAAAGCAGACACAGCATCGATGTGGTTAGTTATCGTATTTTCAATAACTGTTTCAGTGATGATGCGCTATGTTTTGATGCCAAACACAACTCCTGAGAAGTCTGACATTCTTTACTTAATGCCGCTAAGTGCAATAATTTTGATACCGCAAATTCACCGAATGGTTATGCCAAAGGATTTCCAAGAATTTTACGGTAAAGGTACCTGGTTCAAAGCTGGTTTCCTCCATACTTTTACTTTCTTAGCAATGTCATTTTTGTTAGTTAATCCTCCTATGGGTGACATCGTAGCTCCTAAATTAGCTAGTCATTGGGCGATTGCCACAGATGATGGTGAAGTTTTGATGTTCAATGAAGATTCTAGCAAGGATGGCGAAATTGAGTGGATTGTAAGCAATGATGGTCGTCTTGAAGGAGATATATGGTTGTTATTTGCTTTGGCTGACAATGTTAATTCCGATGGTGCAGAAGTGACTGTAGAACTCACCCATCAATCTGTTACCCAAGAGTTGGCAAGTGACGCCGATTTTTGGGCTACTAATTCTGACCGAATTGCCAATGGGACAAAAACAGACAACTCTTCAGCACCTAATTTAGTGCCACACTCTAAGGATCAACCCTTTGCAGTCAACATTGGCAATGATTTAGCGGTAGGAACTCATGAAATCATGGTGACCATAACTGAAGACGGAGATCCTTGGGAAAATGAACGCGTCTACAATTGGAAACTAGTAGTTGTAGAAGCGGTTGAACAAGCAGAATCAGGACAGTAAATCCCCGTGCAGGATCATAATTTGATTGATTAAGCGGTCAATTTTTTTAAGATCATAATTTTCTCGCGCAACCCGATTTATCTTAATTAGTCTAATTGCTCTAATTGGCTTTGCCAATGGAGTCCAGCATAGAATGTTTAGTACAGTTTCAATCCCCATCGGTTTAATTCAATAGACTTCCATAGTAGTGAGTTTTGCTAACACCTATAGTAAAAGTGAAAGTGATTAACGATTCAGATGAGTTACTAATCTTGCAGTTAATGCATCTAGCTGTATTTGCTCTCCGCCACCTTCGACTAATCGGTAATCAACTTCTGCCATCCATTCAGTAAGGTCCAGTTTTGATTCTTCAGTGAGGAAGTCTGCCGAGTATAGTTCTCGATGCAATTGATTGACAAAGTCAGTTCCTGCGAGTCCGTATTTGTCTAATACCTCCCGTAATCTTCTGCGGGCCGAATGAAAACCATCATCACGGCATGCCATGAGGTATTGGTGAAGGCTTTCTGGCGGTGCGGTTGCTGAAGTTTCATAGATCAGTTCTCTAGTTACCGTTGTGCTAAGTGCAGCCGATACTTGTAGAGCAGTTAGGGCTTTACGCAAGTCACCCCGCGAAATTCTAGTAAGTGCTTCTGCAGCATCATCATCTAGAGTGATTTTTTCGAGTTTTGCTACATGGTGTACTTGCTGATTGACGTCAGAGTCTGCTAATGGTCTAAACCTAAATACTGCACACCTGGATTGGATTGGTTCAATTATTTTTGATGAATAATTACATGATAGAATGAATCTACATGTTTCTGCATATTGTTCCATAATTCTTCTTAGGGCACCTTGCGCATCATTTGTCAACGCATCTGCTTCATCAAGGAAAATAATTTTGAATGCAGCACCACCAAATGGACTAGTTCTGGCAAATTGTTTTACTTTAGTTCTGATGCTCTCTAACTTCCTTTCATCTGAGGCGTTCATTTCAAGTAAATTTTCCCGGTATTTTTCTCCAAATACATCTTTGGTTAAGGCCATTGCTGCAGTCGTTTTTCCAGTTCCGGGGGGGCCAGCAAATAGTAGGTGCGGAAATTGCTTTTGCTCAGCGTATATTGTCAGTCTTTGAACCACTGCAGGTTGGCCTCTAATTTCACTGACCGAACGTGGTCTATGTTTCTCAACCCACAACTCGCTCATATGTTGATGAAGTTGCCGAACGCCCTTCAACATTTTTATTGTATTTCCGTGCAAATTGGTTGCCAATCTGGTTTATTTTTGGCTTAATTAACCCATCCAAGCGAAAAGACAGTAAAAGGTGACCATTTGTCGTAGTTGAGTCCCATGCTTTACGCGACCGAAAAACGGCGAGCCGTAACCGCGATTTTACTAGTTTTTATGTTCATTTTTGCAGAACTGGTAATTTATGATGAGGACTCAAAAAGCGGACTTGAAAGTCGCGATATTTTTATGACAATCTCAACACAGCAACCGTCTCAAATAATGGATTCATATATTTCTGAAGTTGATCCAAATACTAATTTTGATAATTCAAATGAGATTTATATCGGAGAATCCAATTCTCAAGAGAACCGAAGTATTTTGAAATTTTCTAACACATTACAAGGGGCATCAGATTCAATTATTCACGCAAATTTAACAATTGTTTGTGAAAAATTATCATCCCTCAACATGAACATTGAACCGATGTTGTTTTCCGCTGGAATAAAATCGGCGTATACGGATAGTGAAGTAACTTGGAACAATATTGACAATAGCATTGCTTGGACACTTCCAGGTGCCAAAAGTCTGTTGGATAGAACTCATTGGGAACTAAAAGCAGATATTTCTCCAATTGGTAATAATCAGTATGAGGCCGTATTCAATGTAACTAATATTGTTCAAAATGATCTGTTAAATCAAAATTCTAATTTTGACTTTTTATTATCTGGGGTAGGTGGGCACTACACCTGTGCTGGTCAAGGGAACCAGACACAATCTCTCCATCCAATCTTGGAATTAGAAGTCATGTCTGGAACTAGCTTAGGTGGCGGCGGCTCAGCAGTTGCTGATTTTGCTAATGATGGTCAGGCTTTAATGACTCAAGATTTTATCCTCTCACCAGACACTACTCCGACATTCTCGTACAATTCGATGGTTGGTAATGACTTAGAATTTCAATTTTCACTAGCAGATGACTTTAGAGATTATCTAGATGGCGAATGGCATTTTTCTTCGATGAATAATCCATTTACTACCGCTGGAAACACAGGTGAATTTACCGTGCCGAGTACGAACTCGCTAACCGAAGGAAATAAGATTCATTACCGTTATCGAACATATGATAACACCTCAATGGCTGGTAGTTGGTCGTTTGGTGACTTCTTACTTCCATCATTTAGCGTGACCGACAACTTAGACGGAACTGCGACAATTAGTTTAAGCAATGATAATTTTACATTAGGTGACTTGAAATTAATTGAAGACACTTACGTAGAAAATCAACAAACGACACCCCAAGGAGCAAGTCAATTGTTAAAACTTTCAACTTTAGGGAGTGATACAAAATCATTCTCTCACGTCAGAGTTAATTCGCATTTGCTTGGTTTACATTCCAACTCGTCGATAATTAACGGAGAGATTAATCTTGTGAGAAGTACCAACAGTCAATACCAGCAACAAATTTCAGTGCACACAACAGCCAATAGCTGGACGGAAGGACAAGCCACAATGTCCTCACCTACCACCGGCCAAACTTGGACTTCAGGAGGTATTTCAGATGTATCAACTTCGGTAGAACACAGCGTCTTATCAGACCAAATTCAACCAGAGTTCGATTTCGATATTTCCTACCCAATGCAAAGAAGCCTATCCAATTCACAAAATAATCCCCTAAACCTCGTGCTTCTTGGAGAGCCGACCGCTGAGTTGACAAATTCCCAATTAGCAGAAATAAGCTTCCATTCAACAGAATCTACAGTTACGAACTCTCCATCGATTGACATAACTTATCGATGGGCAAATAACGCATCTGTTGTACAGCCAGAACTAGTGTTTCCGGTAAATAACCAAGCAACATGGAACATTACTGGTGGAAACCTTTCAGGTGACACAATGCCAAATCTGCAATGGAATAATAGTGCCTCGCAATTTTCTGGTTGTGTTTTGGAGATCTCCACAGATTCTTATTTCAAAAACGTGATTGTTTCAATCGATGAACGAACTTCACAAACTAATTCATTAGGTACCGGAGCATATCAGTTATCTGCCCAAGAACATTTAGAAATAGGTAAGCAGTACTACTGGAGAATGTTAAATTTTGACAATGATTCCCTTACTAGTGAGTGGGATGAATCATCTTTCTTTGTTAGCAACCTTGTTTCTAGTTGGTTAGGCGGAGATCAACATAAATTGACTATATCTCCGGCGGATGAACCAGATTTGAGTAACATTCCAGATTTTGATTATTCCGTGATAAGTAGTGCATTCCCTGATACAATNNCCTACGGTTATCCATATCTCTACGTTAACGACAATCCTTCTCAGGGTGTTAGTAAAACTATTTTTGGAATTAGCTTGGATAATTATGTGTTGCCGAGCGGTCTTGCTGTTATTTCATCAGAACTGGCATTGGTTACAACATCCCATACTAGCAACCCAGAAGTAGGGCTATGGGCATTGAACAACTCTGATTGGGTTGCTTCTGAAGTGACTTGGAATCAATACGATGCCACCAATGCTTGGAATTCACCAGGGGCTTCCAGTCAACTAGACCGAACAAACCTACTTGACAAACAACAAATAACTTCAACTGGACAAGTAATCTACAATATTACTTCTGAAGTGCAATCAAGAATTAGAAACTCACAACNATTGGATTTAATGCTTGAGATAATGCCGGGTTACAGCAACTCAAATGTGGTGTTTGGCTCTAAATACTCACCTATATCAAGCATGCCCACTTTGGACATCATCTATGTGGAAGGTTCTAACCAAATTCCTTCAACTCCTGTAGCATTATCTCCATTTGGTGGTCAATGGTTATACAATGATTCATTTTTACTTGAACCTAATACTATTCCAGAGCTTAACTGGACTGTAAGTGCTAATCCTCCAATCTCGGGATGGGCGGTAGAGATCGATACTGATGCATCGTTTTCGTCAAACGATAAAATATCTGTAGAATCATGGAACGATGTAGGTTTTGATGTAACTAATTCCACATATCAATTACAAACTAGCCTAGATATTGGTAAAACATGGTACTGGAAGGTTCGAGGATTGACCCAAACNTANCAACTTGGAGACTGGTCTCCTGAATTCATGTTCCATCTGGCAGATTTAGANTCGANTATNATAANCAATGATATTATTACCACTTCATANTCAAATTCATCAGTTATTGAAGACCTACAGGTTCCATATTTCGTAGATATGGATGTTGNGACGGGATTATTGCAAAACAACCCATCTTCGTCAAACATTCTAAGAGTCGGTACTANAAANAGCGCTACCGATAGTATGGCGTTAATAAAAATACCAATAGATTACAATCTAAATCCCAATAATGCACGATTGACATCCGCAACTCTCGACTTGTATAGTGAATCTTTTTCTACACCAGGACTAGATATTGCGTTGCGGGAAGTTTTGGTACCTTGGACTCTCGACGCCAATGGTTTGCAGTACAATGATACTGGGAATTGGAGTCAAACTGCAGGCCGAGGAATTGGCTTGGATATAGGTGCTCCAATTGATATACAGTCTTCAGTTAATGGTTGGATGAGTTTTAACCTGACATATCTTGCTCAGCAAGCACTTCAATCTGGAAGTAACCACATCTCTGTTGCCTTATATGCAGAGTCAGCACAACCCGGAGATATTGTCTATTATCTATCATCGGACTCAACCCAAGACAGGCCTACTATCAATTTCACTTGGCAGCGAGGTGTAGTCACTCCTCCTGCCGATCTACCAGTGATCGTTTCACCGGTGCCTGGAGACATTTATTTCAACGAAACCTCTCATGCTCTGTTGCCAAGTTTGCGGCCAAGTTTTTCTTGGTCTATGCCGGTTAATTCTGTGTCTAATCCGGACAACTGGAGGCTTTTCATTATTCTTAACTCGACAAATGATATGGCAGGTCAACTGATGTTTGATTCCAGAACCAATCCTGAATATTTTGATTTGGTTAACCACATTTTCATACCACCAGTTGATATTTCTCATGCTAACTTTATTGAGTGGTATGTTCAACCAGTAGAAAGTGATATGATTGGTATTCCAAGCAATATCTCATCCTACTATATTCCTAGTTCAGTAGGTCAAGAATTGTCCTCAACAGATGCGTCATTAACGATACAGGATGGCTCTCTTCTAGAAGANCTAAACCTTCCTGAACTGACTTCAGATATTTATCTTGATCAGGGTAATCCTAATACGCCAAATACCGGGGATAGTTTGTTGATTGGTAATAGTTCAATCTTGAACACAAATACCTCGACTTCNAGTGCTATTGTGNCATTTAATCTATCCCTGTTGCCGCAATTAGCAGACTTCCAAGTATTGAATGCAACATTGGTGTTAACTGCGGTAGGTGGTTTTGGAACTGTGGACATTTCGGCATCTAGAATGCTTACCTATTGGGATGAAAATTCTACTTTCGTCAATTCTTCTGTTGGCAACCCTTGGATAAANCCAGGTGCTCTTAGAGGTGGTGACAGCGATATACCTGAATCACTTACGCGAGTAACTANTCTTGGACAACACCAATGGGATATAACCCACATGTTACAGATGCTGGTGGAATCTGGTTCTCCAGAACTAAGTATTCTACTTCAACCCGAAATCATACTTGCCGCTGGTGGTTTGATTGATGGTAACTTCGAATTTGCTGGAAGTGAGAATCCTACTGTGTCACTTCGACCTAAAATAGAACTTAATTATCGAGTTGGNCATCAATGGCTCCCGCCAGCTCCTAGTAGCCTAATACCGGCCAACAACGATATAGTTTGGAATCAAAATTCAAACCTTCCTTCAACGCCTGATGAAATAAATTACACGGTTGCATCGTCGATTAGCAATGAAACCTCATGGACATTTTGTCGAGGACTTGATTATCGATGGCTTGATTGCGAGTCCACTGACAATTTGTCGACAGATGATTTCGCGTGGGATTCTGTTTCCAATACCTTGTCATTCAACAATACCAGCGAAATAACGAGTCAAGCAGGAGACGAGTGGCAATATTACCGAGTAAGAACTAATCAAAATCACAATTTAGGATATTATTCGCCAATCAACAAACTAAGAGTGCCAACAGATCAGGGTACTGATGATGGTCTTGGCAATTATACAATAGAATTCACCAGAGCTTCGATTTTTGATTTGACCGGGGTGTTACCNCAAACTGAAGACTCTAGTGTCGACTCAATTGGTAATGCAATCACAGGCGGTGACAATTCTCTAATTGTTGGTTACAATCCTACCACAGGTGGCCAATCTGCTGCTTATGTTGAGTTTAATTTGTCTTCAATTCCGTTTATACCAAATGCAATGCCGACCTCTATGATAATCGAATTAACCTCGAAAAACTCTTTGTTCCAACAAAACCCAATTACCATCGGAATTGAGTCTTGCGAGTCTACTGATGAATACACAACAAATTATACTAACTCACCAAATTGTACAGGCACTGAGTTAACTAGAACCACAGTTTCTTCTAGTGCGAATCCAAAAGTACAATGGGATGTAACATACCTTGCGCAGCAAAATTTCCTTGCACAAAATATGACGTTCTCTTTCAANTTAGAGTCAACGACTGTTTCTAGTACATATTTTGAATTCTTGTCATCAGAAAATCAACTTGGTAAACCAAAATTAATATTGACATATGTCGATAATATNGCCGGCGTTACGCCGCCAAGTCAGCCAAACCTAATTTCTCCAAGTGATTCTGAANTATTGTATGATACTGCAGGAGTGACCCTTCAAACTGTGAGTCAAACCTCNTTGACTTGGTCTCCAGTAACCTCAGCAAGCTCTTACAAGGTATTTATTGATGACAAGCAACAAGTGACAGTTTATGATTCCCTATATGATTCAGAGATTAATGGTAACACGTTAACTAGTTCCCAATTCATTGGTGGAGAAACCTATACTTGGTGGGTTCAAGCATACACGCAAAATATTCCTGGGCCTTCATCTGCAAGGTGGACATTTGCTTTAGGAGATCCTGTACATTATTCAAATAATGATGGTACCTANACCTACGAATTTATTGATTCAAAAGAAGTTGCTGACTTTTCCCACATAAACGTCTATGATACCACGATTTCAGATGCTTTACCGGGTAATAATTTCGGCCAAAATCCCAACATCGTTGTTGGAAATGGTTGTTTACAAACACAGACTTCTAACTGCGCAGGTATTTTCTCAATTGACTTTTCACAAATTCCGTTAGATTACACAGAACAATCCCTCCACAGTATGGATGTTGAATTTACTGTTCAATCATGGGACTTTACTGGTGGCGCCTATGAAATTGAATTTTCGGTTCATGAATTCCTTCATACTAGTTGGAACGAACTATCCTTGACTTGGAATTCAACAGGCGCAACACCTGGGCTGATTGCTGGTGTTGATTATGTCGCTGCCCCAATTGATGTAGTTCGCTACACTAATACTGATAATTTGNTTACTTTCAATATCGGTACTGATGGTACACAAATCAATGATGAAAAGCATTGGGTAATAATTGGAACAGCAATAGGCACGGGTTCTAACACCGATGGATTTGTCAACTTATATTCTAGCGAACCAAGCACTCAAGTTGATAAGCGGCCAAAAGTAAAATTAAATCACACTGCTGTTAATTCTCTTACCATAGGTACTCAATCGACAGTATTTGATGCAGATAATCAATATCAATTTGATTTACAATCATTTGATTACCTTGGACAAGCACTAGCCAATAATTTACCTACTGGTGCGAGTATTGAGTGGTCTACCACCACCGGTACAATACAGGAGTTGTCAGAGAGTAGTATTACCCTAACTCCAACCGCTAGTGGTACCCAAATAATTACTGCATGTTATGGATTGATATGTACTGATTATCAAATTATTATTGATTCTGGCCTGCCTGTTGAATTATTTGCATCCTTTAGCCAATCCTCTANTCAATCGTCAATCACCATTGACGCTGATGCTGAAATAGATGTCTTTGCTTACGCAATTGACCAACATGGCAATCTTGTGACCGGTGAGACTATTTCATTTAGTACAACCAATGGGTCAATTGGTCAAAATGACAAATATTATCCTTACCTAGTTGGCAATCAAATCATAACCGCACAATGGATTGGCGTTTCTTCAACCTTATCTGTTGACTTGTATGTTGAAGTTTTGCCAGGTGCTCCAAATATGGTTGAACTATCGGGTTGTGATTACGTTGTTGATGCAGGAACTTCATGTGATTTATTCGCAACATTATATGACCAATTTGGCAATTTGGTTTGGCTCGATATGGGTGGTGAATATTCATTGTCTTCATCCAACGGAGAAACTGATACAGTATTGTTTAGTTCACCCAATGAGCAACCACCTGCTTCTCAGATAAAAATTGGTGAATTTACCGGTGATAGTATTGGTACATGGTCAATAACAATAAACTCAGACAATGGTTTATCAGATCAAATAGATGTTATTGTCAGCTATGGTGAGATTCAATCACTGATTTTAGCANCATCNCAAAGCACAATATCCGCTGATGATTTACTTTACCTTAANGCAACTAGAGTAGATGTGAGAGGCAATGAATTACTTGTTGAAATAATGGCAAGTAACTGGAGTGAGATCTCTGGTGGTCAAATTACTTCAGGCATTCCTTCGGTTTGGNCTCCTAACTTGCAAGGAACAAAAACGATTACAGGAAGTTTTGAAGGGATTACTGAATCTGTAACAGTATTTGTCACCAGAGGTTCAGTCTCACAATTCCACATACTTGTCGATGAAGAAGTTGCTAACAATCAATTATTCGAGATGACCGCAGATGAAAGTCTATCTTCATCCTTAAGAGCTATCGACTCGAAAGGCAATACTTGGATTGTCGAAGGCACTTGGGATGTATCCCACAATGAGTTAGATACTGCAGGAATCATTTCAAGCAATAACTCATCTCAAACCACCTTCAATCCCGTATTTGCATCATTCACAAGTTATACAATTACGGCTACACATGTAGAAAATGGCATCACGTTCACCGAAAGTTTCTCTGTATTGGTTTCGGTAGGTGACATCGAAGAATTAATTGTTACAGGAATTGATTCTAAGGGAGTTGAATACGACATTGTGGATGGATTTGTAATAACTGCTGATGAATTCATACAATTTACTACTGATATGTTTGACGCTGATGGTAACGCTGTTGTTGTTCCAATATTTTGGAACATTATTGATCTTGGAAATTCTGTTCAAACCAATATCACAGGGGATTTAAGTTCTAATATTTGGGATGCTACACTTGTTGGCGAATACTCGATTTCAGTCTACACTGTTAACCAANGAGGATTTAATTTATCTTCCCAATTTGAGGTTATAGTAAGCCATGGTGCACCGGTTTATTTAGAGATAGTTCAGTCTACAAATACGCAAAATGCAGGAGNNCTAGTTACTCTTCAAGTCACTGGTACAGACTTTGATGGAAATCAATTTACTCAGCCAGTAGTATGGCTTGAAAATAACGGTCAAGCGCAAAATATTAACTCAACAACCAATGCTGGTGGATATGAATTCAACGGCAGGTCTGCAGGGAATTACACCTTGACTGCAGAATATTTAACCATATCATCTAGTGTAGAGGTTGAAGTTTTCGCCTTGAACATCGCTGCTAACCTCAAGTATAACGTTAGTACAGAAACCTTGGAACAGCTAGAGACACTTACTGTATCAATAGAGGTATATGACGAATATTGGAATCCAATCAGCGTTCCAGAAAATTCACGAGTTGATACAACCGACCGTGGAGATGTCACGTACTTGGGTAACGGAGTGTGGGAATTAGAAACTCTGGATGAAGGAGGTCATTCTGCAACTATAGTTATTGGTTCACTTACTGAAACTTTCACTTATGATGTTGAGGGTAATCTTGCCGGATTCTTCGCTGCAGGTGGACCACTGTACTATGTTGGAGCAGGGTTAATCGGACTTATTGTTGTGGCTCTACTCGTGTTCTTGGTAAGGTTAGNACGTGGNGATGGAGAATACTATGACGAGGATGATGAGGATGATTATTCATATAGTCAAGATTCTGAACCTTCTAAAGATTTCACACAAACCACAATCAGCAAAACTCCAGTTGTACCAACTCCGCCAACCAGACCTCCAAGCCAGCCTGAAGAGGCAGTCGTTGAATCTGAANATCAGAATGATGAAGACCTAACTTGGGCTGTTGATTANCGAATAGAAGATGATGGCACTGAATGGGGGCAAACCGATGAAGATATCTGGTATTACCGCGAGTCNGGTAGCGACGATTGGGTTGAGTGGACTGAATAATTGTAGGTGATTGGTTTGAAGAGAAAAATGATTCCAGTACTNATTATTGTCTCGATGCTGATCAGCATGGTGCCTAATGGAGTAACAACAACAGAGTTAGATGAGCACTCAACAGTTTTTCATCAGGGNTCATCAGCAGTTAGAGTACAAATATCATCTCCAGCATTCACCATAAGTGCTGATGAAGTAATCACGTTTTCTGCAAGTTTGTATGATTCTGTCAACAGCGTAGTTGCTGGAGAAATCATCTGGTCAAGTTCAAATGGCACAATTACAGGTGATGGGACTTTTTACCCATGGACTGCAGGGGTTATCACGATTCAAGCCAGACATAGCAATCTTACGGATGAATTGAACATAACAGTTACTCCAGGAATTGGTCAATCACTAGAAATTTCAATATCCTCTGGACAAGTTTTGCAAAATAATATCCTTACTGCCAACTTAATTGACGCAAGAGGCAATCCAAACCCTACCGATCAGGCTGCGTGGAGTATTGATGGCCAATATTTTGGTCAGGGTAATCCTGTATGGATTCCTTTGGATATTGGCCAGTATCAACTAACGGCCAGATTATATCAAATGGAGGTGACTGCTCCTATTGATGTAGCTGCTGGCAATCCATACCAATTTGTTTTTGACCAAAATATAATAATTCAAAGTAATTCTGCTACTCAACTTGAACCAATGCTAGTAGATGCAAATGGATTTACGATGGATATTAGTCTTGCTGGCTCAAAGACATGGCTTGTGGAAAATGGTTCTGTGAACTCAACAGGGGTATATTTTGCAACTCACCCGGGCAGTTGGAATATCACCGTGTCTGCCGGNCCGGTTTCTGGTACNGGAATTCTTACNGTCGTACCATCTGATGCAACTACTTCTACCCTNGCTATCATTCCAAGTGAGCTGGTTTACACCGCTGGTGAACAGTATGAGATAGCTGCATATCGAACAGATATATTTGGCTACTCAGGATTGATTACTCCNCCATTAGCCAACTTCTCAGTTTCCTCAGGAACACTTAGCCAAGATTCTGGTAGAGTTTACTGGACTCCCATGACTATGGGTAGNCAATCAATAACAGTGATTGATTCAGGCTTTGAATCAACTGTCTCAGTGACTGTCGCTCATGGGTTAGCTATCGATACAAGGTTGGCATTTTCGCCAAATAATTTAGCAGTAGGTNAACAATCGACGATTGTAGTCCAAGCTTACGACTTAGCAGGTAATATTTGGAATGTCAATGGCAGTATTGATGTTTTGATTGGAAATGTTTCCACTATCACCACTCATGATACCTACTATACCGTTGTTCCCGATGCAACAGGTGCATTTGCCATAAAGAGTAGTTGGTTTGACCCAATTTCTGGTATAGTTTTCGAATCTCAAGATATTAAACAAGTCGGTTATGGTGATTTANCTAGGATTGAGTTGGACGGTCAAGGTTCGAAAATTCCGATTGATATAGCATTTGATTTAAATCCAAGATTCTTTGATTCATATGATAATGAGTTGACAGACATATTTGTTAATTGGACTATTGATGGAGAAGATCAAACATTGGCAATGTCTCTACTTGATTACAACTGGATACCTTCATCCATTGGCAGTCATGAAATCCAAGCAAATGCAGCAGGCATTTTCTCAGTTGTGTCGCTAACGGTTACGGCAGGTGATGCGCGTCAAATCGTTACCGATAAGGAAGCCGGCTTTGTGGTAAATTCTGGCGAGGAATCTGATTTATATGTTGAAATTGCTGATTCACGTGGTAATTTTGCCCCAGCAGAATCGATTACGATGGATCTAAATTCCTCAGTCGGAAGTCTTGAGCCCTCTATTGCCGGTAGGGGTTATTGGACATTTGTTGGAAACACAGCAGGTGATTTCACTATGACCTTAACTCAAGATGATGCAGTCCACAGCATTAGTTTGACTATCAATCCAGGCCAACCAGTACAAATATTTGGCGAGGTTGAGGTTCGAGATTATCAGCAAGGCGACGTGGCTCTGCTCACTGTTTATGGAGTTGATAGTAATGGTAACATTGTCTCTGTAGAGGCTGAAAATACCTCGATAAGTTGTACTTCTGGTTCAGACAAATACATCACTGCCGACACATGGGAACTAGAAATAAGTAAATCAGGCTTAGATAGATCATGTAGTATAACTTGGAACGGTCTAGTTACTCAAGCATTCTTTGATGTTGAATCAGTATTACTTGGTGGTGCTATTGGATCTACCAATACTGCAATGACTATTGCGGCAATTTTACTAGGCCTAATTCTTATTACCATGGTAGTTTTAGTTCGTAAGGCTAATTATGAAGCTGAAGAAACCGATGATTGGTTTGACGACGAATATGACGACGAATATGATGACGAATATGATGAGGAAGAAGTAGATGAAGACGAGGACCAATCAGTAGCCCAACAACCAGTGATTGTCAATCAACCGCAGCAACAGCCTTCAACACCCACCGCACCGTCAATCTCTGAACAAGAAAGAACAAATCTCGCTACAGAAGCAGGCAAATTAGGGGTTATGCAAGCAATTGACCAAGCAAGACAAGGTGCTAGCGGTTGGTATGTTGACGTTAGTGGAGAAATCCAATACTGGAATGTTGGTGCAGATGGTTCTTGGTCTAGAGGTCAGTAGACAACTGAACACTATTCTTCAGATAATCCTTCAAAAGAAGCGAAGAACTCATTGATATCAATAACGCCATTCTCATCATCATCAGATTTATGGAAGATAGAACGAGATTCATCTACACTGTAATTGAAACCCAGTGCTAGTAAGGCGTTTTGGAATTCCCTCACATTTAGGTGCCCCTTACCGCCAAAATCAGCTGCATTGAATGCGGCAAGTCGGCGTTGGTGTTCAGATGCGCTAGTACGGCTGAATTGTTCTCTAAAGGTAGCAATAGGTGTTTTATCAGATGCAATGTAATGTTTCCTACCGTATAGATAATAAGTTGCTAAACCAGTGACTATGGCTACTCCACCACCAATAAATGCTTTTGAGCCCATCAAAATGACTAAGAATGCTCCAGCAATAATTCCCCATAATTGCATGTATGGATACAATGGACCCTTGTAAGCAGGGTCCCAATCATATCGGTCACTGGTTTGTCTAAGGACAATAACACAAGAATTAATCATCATAAAAATCATAATTTTGAAACCTGATGCTAATTTTACTACGTCTTTTAATGGGACAAATAGTATTGCCAAACACATGGCAACACCAGTAATTATTATCGGTATGTGAGGTGTTTCAAACTTGACACTAACATCTTCAAGAGGTTGTGGCAGTAGGTTATCTCTAGCCATGGCAAACAGGAATCTAGATGATGCTAAGATGCCGGCAAGAGCCATTGAAATCATAGTTAAAACAGATAATATTGCGGCAACAATACCAAATTCCGTATTGACTACATGCTCAGCAAAGACATAGATTGGGTCTTCAACGACCTCTCCATCAACTATCCACCATTCTCCTGGAATACTAGCCATCATCAAAAAGGTGATCAGTGTATAGATCACAGTTGCAATTAACAAAGAAAGCATAATTCCTGCTGGTAGGTTCTTTTCCGGCTGTTTAACCTCGCCGCCAATTGCCGCTACTTTAGTGACACCAGCATAGGCAACAAATACGAATGCTGCGGTTTCAGCCAAAGTCCATACATCGGTGCTAAATGCTTCATCGATTGGTCTACTGGCGTCAAAGTTCGGCGAAAATAAAGAGGCTACACAAATAAACATTAACAACGCAACAGTCATTATAACAATAGGAGTTTGAATTGCTTTTACCTTAGATACTCCAAGAATATTAACCACAGTAATCAGTACTAATGCTGAAATTGATAGAATCATTATGTCTATTTCTAAATCAAAATATGTCGTTACTGCAACAAAGTATGCTGAAAAACCAATTAACGCAAAGGCTGATTTTAGCAAAAATGATGCCCATAAACCCATTCCACTGACTGTTCCAATCAATGGTCCGTAGGTCCGCTCTAAAAATACGTATGAACCGCCACTAGTTGGCATTCCCGAGGAAAGTTCAGATTTTGATAATGCTCCGGGTAGGACCACTGAAGCCGCTAATACAAAGGCCAACCAAATTCCAGGACCCATGATTTGGGCAGCAAATGTTGGTGTGACAAATATTCCAGGCAACATCGCTGAGAGCGATATGACCACAACGCCAGCCAAACCAATGGTTCTAGCCAAAGAACCTTTGATTTCTTTAGTTGCACCTTTAATGTCGCCTTTTACGACGCTTTTGATAATTTTTTCAACAGTATTTTTTGCCACATAATCCCCCCGATTTACGATACCAAATAACTGAGTAATTGGCGTTATGCAGACCCAGATTATATTCTATTGCCTAATATGTGGAGAGAGACTTCCGGAATTCGGTAATTTAGATTTTAGCGATTACTTTCATTTCAACTGCAATAGGAGTTGGTAATGCGCGAATTGCCAGTGTGGTTCTAGTGGGTCCAACTTTGCCAAGAGTTTCAGCCCAAACTTCGTTATAGCCTTTGAAATCACGATCCATATCAATCAAGAATGATGTGACATCTAATACATTGTCAATGGATGAACCTGCTTCTTCTAAAATACGCGAAATATTATCAATTACTGCTTGAGTCTGAGCTTTAATGTCATAATTAAGAGATTTTCCGTCACTGTCATGAATAGGTCCACCCGGTATTGCATTAGTGCCAGGTTGCCTTGGTCCAACGCCTGAAAGGTAAAGCAAATCACCAACTCTTCTAGCGTGTGGATAAGCGCCAACTGGCTTAGGTGCTGCATCGGTATTTACCGAACCCTCGGCATTTGTCGGGTTCCAAAGTTCAGGTCCATTACCTACAGGGGATGAGGTAGTTGCCTCTTCATTAGCAACTATGTTGTCTAATACGCCTCTTTCTCCGGAAAACACCTCTACTTCATCTTCGTCATATTCCTTGTCCCCCACCCCAGACGGTGTTGGATTTAGGTGGACTACTGCGCATCCAGCACCATGAATTGCTTCGTATGCTAATACTTTTCCTGTCAGGTCGTTGCGATTTTCATTCATTGCTGATAGCCACCACATCGGCTTGAAATTGACTACTTTTTGTACCCGAATTTGTTGTTGAATTGTCCGGGATAATTGGCCGACATCTTCCAGTCTACCTTCGGTCAAAAATTCTAATATTTTCCTATTCCATTCATCATCTTTTAGCGAATGGATCCGATCATCTTTTGCATCAATATGTTCAGTAAACATTCTATTCGACAGGGACATTGCGGTTATTGCAACTGCCTTTCTGCCAG
The DNA here is from genome assembly GCA_002726395.1 of Methanobacteriota archaeon. Classification (GTDB taxonomy): domain Archaea; phylum Thermoplasmatota; class Poseidoniia; order Poseidoniales; family Poseidoniaceae; genus MGIIa-L1. The sequence goes on from PBTA01000003.1 coordinate 23,666, forward strand.
TCTTTTTGACTAAATCTCGACAAGCCTTGGCCAATACAGTAGTTTCACTGCGGTCTGCATAGACATTTGACGATACTATTACTGCAGGTATTTTATTATCGGGGTTTAACAATGTTAGAGCGACTACAGAACCCACGTCAATGGGGAATCCACGATAGTTGACACATCTACTTTGCAATCCACGCGAATGATTTTCAGCATTCCACTGAGCAGCAAATTCAGCATCGATATTAAATGAATAATTGATGGAACCTAAGTCATGAAAATCATGGTCAACCATTACCCACTCAGGGTTTGGGTCTGAAATCATTTGATGGCCGATTATACTGGGCCATGTTGTTGAATAAATAATCAGTAAATCTGCCCCGCTATTGGTGATAATATCTGCTGCTTCGTCATATGCAGCACGAAGTTTACTCCAACCTTCATTTTTCTCTGGTGCTAACACAGTGTGAGGATGAACTGGCACAACGAATGATTCAACAATTTCACCACCAGACAATATTATTCCCCCTTGTGTTGGTATACTGGCCACTCCACGATTGCATTTCCAGTGCCGATTATGGTGCCGTATCCGTGAAGAATCGCTGGATAATCTGGCACTTCAAGAGTCGACAGTAGCCAGGTGAAGGCTCCACCGTCGGTTTCAGCAATTGCTTGTTCGGTAAATTCTGGCATTTCATCGATAAGTCTTTGACATTGTCCCGATTTCATATAATCGATCATTCTCATGTCCCAAAGATGCATAGCATGGCTAGTAATATGTTCTTTACTCATGTCTTCAGGAATTTTTGACTCAGTGGTAAAGTGTCGATGAGAAAGGGAATTACTTGCCAANACAACTACTTTTTTACCACTCTCTAGGATTGCTTCTCTAGTGACTCTACCAAGTTCCATCATCATTTCTTGCATAACTTCTACTGAATAATAAGCTCTTGACCGGTTGCTGGAGATTACTACTAGTGGCTTATCCCATTCAGGCCTAAACATATGACCAGTGGTAATTGTTCCATAGTCAACTCGAAAATCAGGATTTGTCATCATCTTCACCGCTAAACCAGCCTCGTGTGCTTTGTCATGAATTTGCGTAGCTAATTCAACATCGACGTTCATATCATAATGGTAGCGAAACAGGTTAGGGAATATCGGGTCAACAGAAAGGCTTTGAAAATTCTCTAGACCAAGGAAATGAGTTCCGATATAGGTTTGCCAATGTGGTGATAAAACTACTATGGCGTCATATTCCACGTCTTTTAGCGATTCACGTAATCTTTCATAGCCCCACCTCAGTTGTTCCCAACCGCCCTCAGCCACAGGCTCATTTTGTGATGGGTTCTCTGCATAGACAAGATGAGGCGGGTGTGGTGCTAAACAACCGGCAACAATCTCTCCTTTCGGCATAGACAAGCCTATCAATAGGTTGCCTATATTTTGTACGGCTAGAATTTCTATGCCCTAAGACTCAAACACCAGCGCAGTTTGGCGTATCCATGGACGAGGAGGTAGGAGACATTCCAGTCTATGCTAGTTCGTCTAATGACTCTCAATTAGACCGTGTTGACGGTATTGATTTTCAAACCGGAATGCGTCATATCATCGCTCCAGCAGTGTTTGGCATGATTGTAGGAATAATCTTCCAGGAATATATCACTCCCCAGTATAATTGGCCATCACCGCCACAAGGTGCCATTTTGTCTTCAATAATCTTCTCGCCACTGCTTTATTTTATGTTAGTGAGAGATAAAGCCTCTCGCTGGTTCGAATATACTCTGGGTTTAGCCACTCCAGGAACAATATTTTTCATGATTTGGTTTTCTGGATGGGGAGCGGTATTTTGTGGCGGTTATGGGGCGTTATTGCTTTGGGTTTGGATNTCAACTTCNTGGGGCAGATATCATTTGCCGCCGTTTAGGTATGGTGTCTGGCACGCATTTGCAGTTGACATAGGTGCCTTTTCTGGAGCCTTACTTGCCTACAGCATCGGTTTATGATGTGTAACTTTCTGAATCATTAGGGAACTCACCCTGGCGCACATCATCGCAATATTGCTTTATTGCGCCGTCTATTTCATCAGCCAGATTCAAGTATCTACGAAGGAATCTTGGCGAGAAATCCATAGTTATTCCGAGTAAATCATGCAATACTAGAACTTGACCATCACAATCAGGTCCTGCTCCTATGCCGATGGTTGGAATATCGATTGCTTCACTAACCTTTTTGGCTAATTCGCGCGGTATCTTTTCAAGCACAACTGCAAAACAACCGGCTGCTTCCAGTATTTTNGCATCTTCAATTAATTTATTCGCTTCTTCATCTTCTTTTGCCCTAACGCTGTAGGTGCCAAACTTGTAAATGGATTGTGGGGTAAGACCTAAGTGGCCCATTACTGGGATGCCAGCAGTTAGAATTCGCTTTATTGATTCAGTAATTTCAGCACCGCCTTCAAGTTTAACTGCATGACCTTCAGCCTCTTTCATGATTCTGATTGCTGATTCAAGGGCAATTGCTGAATTGCCTTGGTAGGTTCCAAAGGGCATATCAACAACAATCAGTGCTCTATCTACGGCTCTTTTGACACACTGTGCGTGGTATATCATGTGGTCTAATGTCATAGGTACAGTAGTAACTTGNCCNGCCATCACATTTGAAGCNGAATCACCCACTAGTATTACATCAACTCCAGCATTATCAACTAATTTTGCCAGCGAGTAATCATATGCTGTCAGCATGGTGATTTTTTCGTTGGCACGCTTCATTTCTTGAAGCGTGTGGGTTGTGACCTTCTTGGCTTTGCCGTGAACGGACATAGTTATTCCAGCAGCGCCGTTGATTTGAAACTCTCGCTTCATAAAATTGGCTTAAACGTCCATTTCAGACAAAAACCGGGTTAATTGTAAAAAAACCTCTTTTGAGTCTGCACATGATAATAACTGATATTTGTATTCGGGATCACTGATNGTTAATGCAGCAACAGCAAACATTGAGNTGGAGGAATCATCGATGACCATTTCTGTGCGATCTTCAATCCAATCGTCCAGAGTTTCTTTGTCAATTTGTAAGATGCCGCCAATCTTNCTCAAGATTNCGTTCANGGTATTTTTTAGTTCAGTTTGTTGAAATGTGGTTAATTCATCTNCATCTGGAAGATACGTTATNTCAGCAGAGAGGTACAATTTGGAATGCTCACTGTCCTTGGGAACCCGCTCAAGTATGGTTTCTAGGTCTGGCAATATTCCTGCCTCTGGTATCAAATCAATCATTGATTCATCTTCAAACGGCGGTAGAATCGGCTCGTGCACTTTGTTGATTTGGAACCTTCTTCGTCCAACAAATTCAATGAAATGATTACTACCCTTTGTTTCGTGACTAATTATTTCAGCCTCACAGCCAAACATTCTAGGGCCACTCCAACCGTTGTGAATGGCCATTGAATCGGTCATTACCATACCAAAAGGTCTGTCATCGAGTAAGCAATCATCAAGCATTTGTCGGTATCTCGGTTCAAAAATCCTTAGACTCTGTATTTCTCCGGGCATAAGTACCATTGGTAGAACAAATAATGGGAGATTATCTACCTCGGACATAGAGTAAAATATGCGGTTTTACTTTTGAAGATGTGTTCAATCATCTTTTACACATATGTTGCTTAATTCGGAAAAGNAATTCAATGACCAATCGCCGCCTTCTCTACCTACGCCAGAATTTTTTACCCCTCCAAACGGGGTTCGAAGGTCTCGATGAAGCCATGTATTTACCCATAAAATCCCGCTGTCAATTTGCTCAGCAAATTCTTTTCCNCTTGCTGTATTGCTNGTCCAAATTGAGCCGGCTAATCCGTATTGAGTGCTNTTAGTCATCTCAATCGCTTGTACATCAGAATCAAACTTATGCAATGTCACCACNGGGCCAAATATTTCTTCTGTGGCACATCTTGAATTAATAGCTAGGTTCTCAATAACAGTNGGGCTAATGAATGAACCGTTTTGGAGACTNGTTTGCTCAAGAATGATTCTTTGGCCACCATAAGTGATTGCTCCGCCCTCTTGTTTAGCTAATTCGATGTATGAGAGGACTTTTTCCATATGTTGTTGTGAGATGACTGAGCCTATGTCAGTTGACTCATCATTGGGATCACCAACTTTCATAGCAGCAACAGCAGCGATGAATTTTGGCATAAAATTATCATAAATTTCAGTAGCAACAAGTATGCGTGAACCACACAAACATACTTGCCCGGAATTGGTAAAAGCCGCCTTTGCGGCGCCTGCTGCTGCTGTTTCTAGGTCTGCATCACCAAGGATAATAGTCGCATTTTTACCACCCAACTCAAGTGATAATTTTTTGAACATTGGACCAGCAGTGCTTGCCACGATTTTACCGGTTTCAGTACCGCCGGTGAAAGATATTGCTGTTATGTCGGGATGTTCTAAAATTGCTTGTCCAGCACTTGGACCTAATCCGTGAACAATATTTACCACACCTTTTGGAAAGTTAATNTCATCAAGGGTTTGGGCTAGTAAATTTGCCGTCAAAGGGGTCATTTCACTTGGTTTGGCTACAATTGTATTGCCCATAACTAACGCAGGTGCGACTTTCCATGATAGTAGGTACAACGGTAAATTCCAGGGAGTGATTAATCCGACCACTCCGATTGGTTTACGAATTACGTAATTNGTTGCNTCAGCCATTGTGAAATTATTATCAGTCTGTTGTAGAGCATGCTCGGCAAAGAATCTGAAGTTGCTGATACTACGTGCTGCATCGACTCTCCTAGCCAAACCTATTGGTTTTCCAGTATCCATGCTTTCNGTTTTAGCAATATCTTCTGACCGATCTTCTAAGGCTTGAGCAATTTTGTTAAGCCAATTTATTCGCTCACCTTTGGTCAGTCCACGCCAATCAGGTAATGCACGTTTTGCAGCCATTGTCGCCTTTGCGACATCATCATTATTGGAATCGGGGATTTGAGCAATTACATGTCCAGTAGCGGGATTGATATTATCAAGCATATTACCACTAATTGGTAAAATAAATTCACCATTGATGTAATTGTAAATCTGCAAATTTACCCCTCAATATCATATGTCCAGCGGTCTTGATCTGGGTCCCACTCATCCCAAGTATCGATAGACTGAAGTTTTTCGTGGTAAGAATCTGGCACAATACCAGGAACAATAAACGCTTTTTGCCGATGCAATGGGTAAGGGTTGCGTAGTTCAATTCCAAGAACTCCAAGGATTGCTCGAGCGATATACCATGTGGCTTGAGAATTCCACCCGTGAGCAATTTTGACAACCACTCCCAAACCTTTGGGGTAGTCAGGATGTTCTATCGCTAGGCCTAGCAGCCCATCAGCCCCTTCTTTAGCGATCACTCGACCTTCTCCTGCTTTTAGAATAGTTGAATCTAATCTGTTGAATCCACCTACTAAATCTGGGTGTCTGACCATTGCTTCCCATATCCAATCATCGTCCTTGTCGCGTACTAAACCAGCGTAAATTTGCGCTAATTCNGAAACTGTATTGGAAACAGTTGGTAGTCCACAACCATCTTTAGCATATCTGAGCGGTTTCCAATCCGGGCCCAAATAAGTGCGAATCTGTTCCATGTATGCAGAAAATACCTCGTGATTTGGTAAAGTGTATCCAGCACGGTTCCAGCCCTTCTTACGGCACCCGTGAAGGATTGCCGCATGTTCCCCTGAGCAAGTATGGAACCATCGTCTAGGTCTTCTGACTTGTCTGCCAAATTGAATAAGAGGGACATCTAATGGAGTCAACATCAATGGCCATTCTTCCTCATAGAGTAATGACTGGGCAGCGGCAACGTGTTCTGTATCACCATTATGAGAGGCTACAGAAATTGCTTTTTGTTCCCAACTTACATCTTCTAACTCTTTGGTGAATGCTTTGAGCATGAANGGTTTCATCATCGACCTGCCATAACATAGGACATTACCACCAAATGAGTGTATTACCTCATCTCCATGCGCCCAGGCTACTGCACCGTGGATAGTCGTCTCAGAGACCCCATTTCTGCGATAATCAACCAATGGTTCCCAATCCACTTCNCGGCCTGTAGGGATTCCTTCAATGTTCTCACCNAGAGATGATTCAGGGTACATTGAGCTACCGGGCCGGCCGTCTTTTACTGCTGATGGCATATGGTCCTCGCTCATTTTTNTGCCTCCAACATACTGTTGACCATTGGTACNACTTTTGCCATATATGCGGACATGTTNCGGCAAACTCGGTCAGAATCATGATTAAAGAAATCAAACCAAGCCATTATGGTGTCTTCAGGGTGAAATCTCTCCACGATTTGTTGAGCAACTTCAGAGACATTTCCAATAAGCGCATTATTTGCGGCTTTGCTAACTTTTTCGGGGTCGATNGTNCCCTCAAGAGCATTCCAATATGCCTGNAGTGCTTTTTCTGCTTCTTGTTTAGCAGCATGACTCTGTTCCTGTCCAGTTAATCCATCTTCATCGTTTAGAAATACAAAACTCGTTCTTGGCATGTAACTCCTTTGCCACTTACCACCAGTCTCATGGAAGCATGCTGACATTCTTTCATGGGTGGAATCAATAATTGTTGGTGAGGTGATTGATAGATTAAACACCTTAACAGGTAAAAAAGCGTTGACAAATTCTTGAGTTTTAGCGTCATGAGTTCCGGCGATAAGTTGTAATTGGTCACGATTCCACGCTTTAGGAATAATGGAGATTTCTTCAAATTCATACCGGTTTGGGATTACGATTTCATTTGCTTCGTGTGCACCTGAATCTGTTAAGTATGCTGTTTGAACAGCCGCCCAATCTTCGTCACTGCGGAAATTATCTCTAGTAAGAATCGTCTTACGAACATCTTGACTGCTAATTATATCACCACGCAGTAGCCTGAGGAATATCTCGCTTGCTTCCATGAAGATCTGCCCTCGGAGCGTTTTCCATGCTGACTTCTCCCAAGAGTTTCGTGGAGTGATGCCGTAAGGTCTAGCCATAAATTCAAATCTTCCAGCACTAAACCCGACGTGCAATTTCCGTTTCTCATCAAGCATTGATAAAAATTGAACAGTATTGGCTATCCGTTCAGCTTGGGCAATTGGCCCTCCACTTGCCAGAATACTTACCACTGCTGAGCCGATGTCAATGTTATTGGTTTGCCGGAAACTTTCCATGGCTAATTGCGGGAAATCTGTACATAATCCAACTTCACCTTGCCAATGCGGAACCACAGGGCTTGAGTTCATCTTTTGAGTTTCTGTTGAAAGATGTGCCTGAGCAATCCAGCCCACTCCAAATCCTAAATTATCAGCATGCTTTAGTTGTTGGAAGTAATTGTTAAACATGGTCTTCTCAGATGGAGTTCTACCGTCGACGCCTGGAGTTTGGCTGATTGAGAAGAATATGTCATGCTTCATGACTTGCCACTGGTCATCCCAAACGCTCTTAGGACATAATCGATGTGGCAGTGAGTTAATTCGATTCTGGATTCTCTAAATTGGTCAGGGCTTCTAATCGCTCACGGATTTGTACCGGAGGTTGGAGTCCAAAAGCAATGAATGAATGCAAACAATCAGACAGGTGAATCATAGCGCCCTGATAGTCACTTTGAATCTCACATATGTCTGCTAAGCCCCATCTGGCGACAAATTGTCCCGACACGTCTTCTAGGTCATTGGATAGTTCTAATGATTGTGTATAGAGGTCAATTGCCGCATCAAATGTTCCCAGTGACGCTTGAGTATGTGCCAAGTCGGATAGTGCTTCCATCAATCCTTCACCATCATCAGAGTTAGTGAGTAATTCAAGTTTCCTGGTGCCATGAACTAATGCGGAATCAAGGTTATCTTGCCGCTTATCACAGGCTTCTAAAACCGCTAAGCTATAAACAAGTCCCGCGTTGTCAGATAACTGCTCTCTAATCCGCATTGAGCGCGTGATAAACACTCTACAATCATCATAATTTTCTTGACTCAAGCACATCAATCCTATGTGATGTAATACTGCGGCTGCTAGTGCTTCTGCGCCATTTATTTTTTCTGATTTGGCGGCCAGTTCAACAAATTTTTCTTGTTGTGAATCAACAATTTTTAGTTGTTCAAATTCAACCCATCCGGATTCTAATTCATCTTCTGATACTTTCTCTGCGTGTTCAAGTAAGCGTTCAACGAGTTCAAGGTCCTCTAACTCTTCTGCCAACGGTATTAGACGCAAAGCCAGGGGAGCATTGACATTATCAATAGCTCCTCCATCAGTAAGCATTGAGATAATTTTCTTTGCCTGTTGGGCAGTAACCTCGCCGTTCATGACTGCGCCAAGACCCTGGCATGAATAACCTATTCCAACTGTTTTAGCAATAATCTTGATAACAAAAATGACTGACCACTAGTGAAATGGGTTCTCTTGATGGCTATCTTCAGGCGCTAAGTCTTGTGGCAATTCTCATTCTCGCACCGATGACTATCCATTTGGCGATTCACAAAGATGAAAATACTGTTTTTGTTTATATCGAACCAGAAGATGAAGAGTTAGAAGAAGGTGCTGAAGGTCGCGAAATCCCCGAATTAAACCGTTCTGAAGTTGCCAAAATTGCAACTTTCAACATACAGGTTTTCGGGAAGACCAAAATGGGTAAACCTGACGTAGTGAGCCAATTAGTCGACATTGTACTTCAGTATGATATGGTTGCTGTACAGGAAATTAAGGATATTGACCAGACTGTACCATATGAATTTCTTGATGAGATAAACAACCAGTCCGGAGATACTTGGAATATGTCACTTAGTCCAAGGAGTGGTGTTAATGCTTCTTCTTCTGCCCAAGAACAATATGTTTACTATTACAACACTTCTGTATTTAGAGAATTAGGTAATGGAACCCTATACAATGATTCTAGTGAAGATTTGTTTCAACGTGAACCTTATGTGGCAACGTTTGAATTACTGAATGAAAGCGGTAATAGTTCAGGATTTGATTTTACCATCTTCTCTATCCACACCAAACCTGCTTTGGCTATGGAGGAAATCAATGCCCTACACACAGTTGTAGAAAGTTATCGCGAGAATGATTCTGAGGAAACAGATTTGATTATACTGGGTGATTTTAACGCTGATTGTAGCTATGCTAATTCACAAGAATTGTGGGATTCACCAATGCGATTGCCGCAATATAATTGGTTGGTAAATGACCTTGCAGATACCACGGTTTCATCGACTGATTGTGCTTATGATCGTATTGTTACTTTAGATGAACTAAATGGGCGATTAGTTGGTTCTTGGGGCATAGATAACTCATTTAATTCCACTGATTTATCTGACCATTACCCAGTCTGGTTTGATTTGTACCGGTAATCAGATCCCTCTTAGACGACCGCCATCTACTGCTAAAGAAACTCCGCGTATTGCCCCTGATGCCGGCATTGCGAGGAAAGTAATTGCTGAGGCGGTTTCCAGCGGATCAACTAATCTTTCAATTGGGACTTGTGATATCCATCCTTCATGAATTTCTTGGTGAGATTTACCAGTTTTTTTGTTGATGGTATTGGCTAGGTTATCCAATCTTCCAGTTGCGGTAAATCCTGGAAGAACATTGTTAATCGTAATACAAGGTGCTAACTCTCTTGAGAGTGATTTTGCCCAACTAGCCATGGCCCCTCGCAGCGTATTGGATAATCCAATATTTGGGATTGGTTCCTTTACTGAGGTAGAAATAACTTGAATTATGCGCCCATAACCTTGTTGTTCCATTACTGGTACTAATTGTTTTGTTATCTTGTGAGCTGCATGTAAATGTCTGGTAAATGGAGCATGGAAATCCTCTACTGAATTGTCCAATAATGGTCCACCAGGTGGGCCGCCAGAATTATTGATTAGGATATGAACAGATCCCAGATTTTCAAGTATTTCTGCAACAACATGATCCAATTTATCGAGGTCTTCAAGGTCGACAACTCTTGAATTGTGTTGTCCTTCACCAAGATTTACTAATTCGTTGGTTAACTTATCCAGAGAATCTTGGTTTCTTGCACAAATTGTAACATCGGCACCAGCGCTGGCCATCATTTTTGCAGTGGCTGCCCCAATGCCCTTGCTTGCGCCAAAAATTAATGCGTGCTTGCCCGAGAGTGAACTGCGCGAATAGGGGTAATCCTTGCCAAGTAGGTCCATAGCCGAGCCAGTAGGTCATATGACATATTATTATGCTATCATAACCAATCTAAGATTGCATTGAGGATTACCAACCAATCATCACTTGCGACATCTATTATCGAGTAGTGGTCGCCAGGTAGCCATACTTTTTGCACATCACTACCTTTTGCCTTCATAACTCTAGCATATGTCTCAGATTGTTCAATGGGGACCTCGTCATCTTCTTCACCATGAATTAACAGTACTGGGGCAACAGGTGGGTTATCAACTGGATTTAGATTTGACCACAATGATTCATCCTCTTCAGGTGCGCAACCAATCCATCTGCGAACCGCATCACCGTCATCTGATAATTTGGCCCGGTCAGCACCCACTAAATCTGTGATTGGTGCTTGGGCTATTGCTAGCCATGGCTTTCTTTCTGCCTTTGCGGCTAGGATTAGCGCTAATTGACCTCCAGCAGAATGACCCATGACCATCGAACGCATTATGTCGATTCCAGGTAATAGTGCCAGTTGACCCCATGCTCTCATAACATCTGACAACGTGTCCATCCAAACTCCATTTTCCTTCTCATCCCATCGCTTAAATTCAATATTCCAAGCCGCTAATCCTGCCTCTGCTAAATCCTCTGCAATCGGTTTCATCAACTCAGATGAGTACTCGGATTTCCAAAAACCTCCATGAATCAACATCACGCAAGGCAATCCATGCTGATTAGCAAATGGAGATTCATTGTCAGGCATGTACAGGTCAGCAAACTGCCATTCTTCTGCGCCCCACTGCATTCTATCAACTGCCATGTAAGGTACATCGCGTCACTATCTATGATAATTGCTATGCTAAATTTATAGGTGTTAGTAGTCTGCAAGCGTATATGAGCAATATACTGGACATCCCATTTGATGATATGGATGGAAACTCCCAAACCTTACGAAAACTGGGTGGCTCTACTACTGACACTTGGTTGATTGTTAATGTCGCTAGTGCATGCGGTATGACAAAACAATATGCCGATTTGCAACAGATTTCGACAAAAGAGGGACTGCTAGTAGTTGGTTTCCCATGCAATCAATTTGGTGGACAGGAACCTGGGACTCATGAGGAGATTTGTCAATTTACCAGCGAAACATTTGGTGTTGATTTCCCGCTGATGGGTAAAATCGAAGTCAAAGGCGAAAACCAGTCAGCTATCTATGAAGAATTGACAAAAACTATTGGTTCAGACGGATATCAAGGCGTAATACGCTGGAATTTTGAAAAATTTCTAATCGATAACCGAGGTAACAAGACTCGATTTTCCTCACAAAGTTCAGTAATCGATATAATTCGGTAAAAAAACAACGCTTTATACCGCAACCGTGATTATTCCAAAAACATGGTAGACTGGAACTTAGATACTAGAGCAAGCACAACGGTCGCCGTAGAACCCAGGGAAGAAAAAGCCATGAGAAGGCCAAGAGTCAATCATGTGAATACATCTCGCAAAGCAAGGCCGCTGATGGAATCATCCAATAGGCACTTGCTTCATTCAGGAAGCAAAAGGAAGTCTGCGCCAAAAGTAACCATCCGCAAAGTAAAGAGGGATGTCCATGGTAACATCTTGATATCAGCCTAGTCTTTCCAAATTCTCTTGTGGAAGAAACTAGGATTGTGTTCGAAAATGCATATAAACCAAGACATTGAAGGCCCTGAATATGAACACTAGGACTGTCGCTACTCTAATTATTTTGAGCATCTTATTAGCTGGCGGGATTCCACTAACACAAGGAAACTCGTCTGGCAAGCACAATGCTGGTTCCAGCGGCTGTAATTGTCATGGTGGCGCAACCGGCGCAATTTCTGCTACCCATAATTTCCCTGCAGAATATAATCCATCGACGACAAGCTACTCTATCACAGTTGGATTTAATGGCGGTAATGGTGGGTCTGGTGGCGGTTTTTCCCTACAAGTAAGCGCTGGGACACTTTCCAATGCCGGCTCTAACATGCAGATTAGTGGTTCTAGTGCAACTCACTCAGGTAGCGCAGGGACGTCGTGGACATTCCAATGGGCTCCACCAGCCTCAGGAAATGGTGATGTGACAGTTAACTTTGCCGTAATGAACGCCAATCTGGCAAGTGGCAACAACGGTGATGCTTGGTCAACAACGAGTTTTACCATTCCAGAACTAGCCGATGTTGATAGTGATGGTGATGGTTTTAACGACGGAGAAGATGCTTTTCCCAACGATCCAAATGAATGGAGTGACTCTGATGGAGATGGTGTAGGTGACAATGCCGACCAATTCCCCAATGATTCAACTGAAACAACTGACACAGATGGGGATGGAGTAGGCGACAATGGCGACGCATTCCCTAATGATTCAACTGAAACTACTGATACCGACGGGGACGGAGTTGGCGACAATGCTGACGTGTTCCCTAATGATGCATCTGAAACTGTAGATACTGATGGCGATGGAGTTGGAGACAATTCAGACTGGGCACCAACAGACTCCACCGAGTCTGCAGATACAGATGGTGATGGAGTTGGCGACAATGCTGACGTGTTCCCTAATGATGCATCTGAAACTGTAGATACTGATGGCGATGGAGTAGGCGACAATGGCGACGCATTCCCTAATGATTCAACTGAAACCACTGATACCGACGGGGACGGAGTTGGCGACAATGCTGATGTGTTCCCTGATGATGCATCTGAAACTGTAGATACTGATGGCGATGGAGTTGGAGACAATTCAGACTGGGCACCAACAGACTCCACCGAGTCTGCAGATAC
>PBTA01000028.1 GCA_002726395.1 Methanobacteriota archaeon
GGGAATACGGGTTCTTCACCCCAAGCAGGGCTAGATATTCTATACGGTGAGTCGCCTTTCCTAAATTCTTCAAGGTATGGGCCACCGTTAGAGTTGTAGCACTTTTCAACTTCCTCTAAGAATAGTGACAAACCATTCTTTATTTTTCTAGCTAACTCCTCTACAGCTACAGCTTCCCAGTTTTGTTCAGCACTTTGCCATATGGTTGAGTCCCAATTTTCTTTACCTACTTGGAAACAGTTCTGCGCTTCTTCGTCAGCCAATTCGTAACACCATTCCCTTAGCTCAGCAAGTGAGTTGATACTTACAGGGCGCCGCATAAGAATTGAGCAAAGTGAATCTTCTAGCACAATTCCTAGTACCTGGTATATCGTCCTAGGGCTAGATAACCCCAATTTGTTACCTAGGAAAAATTGTTTTGGACATCGTAAATATTTGGTCAATGAAGATGCTGAAAGTCGCGTCCTAGTTCGGCTTAGTGGTCCGCCGGAGGGGGGTGTTCCAAAAGGCATATTAATCAACTATCATGAATCAAATGAGTAGTAATCCCCAGAAGATTGTTGCTCTCTGTCTTTCCTACTATCTGGCTTATTTATTCTTGGACGCTTGGAGTCATGGTCTCTTCTGAAAGTAATATTTACGTTCTCTAAAAATTGATTCATGCCTTCACGGAGTGGAAATGGACCTTTGGCAATTCCATGAGTGCCCCCAAGCCCATCAAAGACTAACAATGAATCACTTAAAATATCAATAAAATATACATCGTGATCGATAACAAAGGCTGACTTTTCGTTGGCTTCCATGGTTCTTCTTATTGCCTTGGCTGCTTCCATTCGAGCATTGGCATCAAGGTGAGCTGATGGCTCATCAAGCAAATATAGGTCTGCATCTCGGCCCAAACAGATAGCAATAGAGACGGCTTGTCTTTCTCCACCCGACAATTTCTTCACCCGTTTTGGGAGTAATTTGTCAACCCCTAAGGCTTTGATTACATTTACATTGAATTCACCGCTTCTCCACCTGGCACCAATTTCACTATCAAGCCATAGTTGAACACTACAATCGATGTCGACATCTATATGTTGAGGTTTGTAGGATATTTTCGGATTTTGGTCGACCCATCCATCCTCATATTCGATTAAACCAGCCAGAATTTTCATCATTGTTGACTTACCTGTTCCGTTTGGACCAACTACACCGACAACTTCACCTCTGTGTACTGAACCTTCTTGAGTTTCTAAGGTAAATTCACCAAGGGTTTTTTTGATGTTAGACCATGATACAATTTTATTTCCAACACCGATTTTTCTATCACGATGAGTGAGGAATTTGATCGGTTTACTTCTTATTCTCACATTTTGCTCGGTTAAAAATCCGTCTAGATAAGCATTAATCGCCTGTCTTGTCGTTCTTGCTGGAGTAAATACTCCAAAAGCACCTTTTTTGCCATACACAATATGAACTAGATCTGCTAGTACATCCAAGACTGCTAAGTCGTGTTCGATAACTATCACACGTTTAGTTTCAGATAGCTTTTGGATTATTTTTACTATCTTCATTCGTTGATATATATCTAGGTATGAAGAGGGTTCATCAAAGAAATAAACATCTGCTTCCCGCATTAATGTAGCACATATGGCCATGCGTTGTAATTCTCCGCCTGAAAGTTGTTGAATCTCTCTGTCGAGTAATTGGTTTAATCCAAGTTCCTTCGTTACTTCGTCAAAGATTTTCCTCTCATCTACTTTGGACAATAAACTCCGAACTGTTCCATCTATTCTCTTAGGTAATTTATCGACATTTTGAGGCTTGACCGCAATTTTTACTTCNTCNTNTTTTACTGCCAACAAAAAGTCGCGCAACTCTCCTCTCGGTAATGTTTCAATGATATCATCCCAATCTGGTGAATCGTTTTCCCAGTCACCTAAGTTTGGCACAAGACGGCCTGAAAGAGCGTTAATTGCAGTTGATTTACCCATCCCATTTGGCCCTAAGATACCAACGACACTATCTTTTGAAGGAGTTGGTAGTTTAAACAATCGAAAACCATTTAATGAGAATCTATGAATCATATCAGTTTCTAATTCTGCTGGTAAATTAATNATCACAACAGCATCATCTGGACAATGTTTCGCTCGAATAATACATGGTGGACAAGCGGATTCTAAAATTTTGCACTTATCTCCATGTACTTGTATACACTCTCCACCACAAGTCCCTGCCCACTTCTTCAAGTAGTCGTAAGCGTTACTATTTGGTTTGCAACGGTCCTCAATCAATACTGCAATCCTAATAAGTAATCCCTCCTATAATTATCTCCAAAATAAAGTACCTTTCAAACACTTTGTCTATATTGGCCTGTAAAGACCAATAAATTACATACTGTGGTCAAATCAAACCTTTCAAATGTTCGTGACCCTTAACTAATTTAATCGTACAAGGGGTTGGGAATTTCATGTATGCCTTTCTCAAAGCATCTCTTGCTGTTAAGTAAAATTCTGGGTTAACTTGAATCGATATTATTCTTTGACCACGTTTTACTCTTGCTGCTGTTCCGACATTCTTTCCAAAAGCACAGCGCATACCTTGTGACACACGGTCCGCACCTGCACCGGTAGCTTGTTTGTTTTCTCGCAATACGTGGTGAGGGAATGTGTGGATTCTTAGCGCATAGCCTTGTGGACCAGCACCGTTTCTAATGGTAGAGTTGGAAATAACACGGGCTGCTTCTAGAGCTGTGTGTCTAATTTGGCAGCTATTATCAGCGATTAGTTCCAGTACTACAGGGAACTTGCCTGTCTCCGCAGCAACACGGTTTCCAACGTGAAATTGGTGNATTCTGTTGTTTGGAACACCGCCGATATACTTCCTTCTAGTATATGCAGGACCCTTTAATCTGCGGTACATTGATGCTGGTTTACGTGCCATAGTATGCCTCCAAGCATTCCTGCGAATGATGTTCCCTTTATCATCCCTCCGCAAGCCGGCTAATCCTAAAAATTAGGAATTTAGGATTTAGAATCTATAATAGTGAAAGGCTTGATGTGCTATATCATCCACGAAGTAACATGGCGAAGGTCTGGAAGCAGATACTGAAACAGGAGTCTGAACATCAGTGGCTTGCCATNGGAGCATTCTTTGTATTCATAATTCTTGGTGCAGTGATGATAAAGGGCACTAGTTTTATTCCTGGGATAGATCTTGTCGATAATGAAATTGGTGATGATTTCAGAATCATGGAATCCACATATATTGACGAAAATGAAAATTACTTGCTGACCTATAATCAAGGTGAT
Source organism: Methanobacteriota archaeon (assembly GCA_002726395.1). GTDB lineage: Archaea > Thermoplasmatota > Poseidoniia > Poseidoniales > Poseidoniaceae > MGIIa-L1. The sequence goes on from PBTA01000028.1 coordinate 3,297, forward strand.
TATGAGTTAATTTGGTCCAATGGTGGAGAATCAACAACAGTAATTGGATCAGATTCAAACCATGATGCAAGTTCAATTGATTTTATCACTAAATTATCGAACGATAGCATCATTATTCCTCAAGAAGGGTCATCGATGCTGCTAATACAAGACGGCAGTATCTTCCCCTATGAGACAGATTACGGAGATGACCTTTTCTCCGTCGAACATATTGTGCAAAATCAGCAACAAAGCAATGATAATCTTCTGATGCTAACAACTGAAGCAGATGGNAAATATGGTTTTCGTGGACTNAATTCTAGTGGGATAACAAGTTCACCTACACCAGATAATCAAAATGTCGAATGGCAAAAAGTAGCGAGTGTAGGGGACCAACTATGGATTGCAACAGGAATTTATGTCCCCTCACCAAGTATCGGGGAAGAGAGTCCAGCAACACCTTCAATCCGTCCTGTTTATGCTTCAATTATTTGGAATGGCGGATATACAGCCCCAATGATTAGTTACCTAGCGCCCATAGACAACAAAGAAGTTGGAGAGTACCATTCAATAATTAACTACAACCATGATGAGGTTATAATTGCAGGCACTCACAAGACAATCCGNTTTAATCATGTAACTAACTCGGCAGAAAAAATAGACTTTGCTAGTGTTGCTGGAATTAGTNATGAATGTAATAGTGCGTGGTTGTTTAATGGCATGGATTCTCGTACTGTGCTTAGAATATCAGAAGACAATCATGAGATAATGAAGTTACCACATAAACTACCCATAGCAGTAGAATCAAGTGGATTTGATGGCGATACAATATACCTCCATGGAACTGATAATTCAGGAAACCCTAAAGTGTTAACATTTGACACCTCAGCAGTAGGCTCTATAGAATCTGGNAGAGGATTTTTGAATCTCTCTTTCNTCATCGTATCATTGATANCTTTTTCAGTTATGGCTGTCAATGTATACGATAGATTTCGTCAATAAAGCATAAACAAATAGCTATTTNAAAAAAAATAGTTTGACAACCTTCATTTGCTGTGGTCAATGACGACTAAATCCTGCGGTGTGAGGTGAGTCTATTGTCGAAGAGAACTATGATGGACCAATTCATGGAAATAAAAGCAAATCATCCAGATACTATTCTGTTTTTTAGGATGGGAGATTTTTATGAATTATTTCATAAAGATGCAGAGGTAGCATCTCCAGTCCTTGGTTTAACTCTTACATCTAGGGATAAAAAATCGGCTAACCCAATACCGATGGCTNGTTTTCCATGGCATGCACTTGAGGATAATCTTAGAATTATGCTAAAATCTGGCTTCAAGGTGACAGTAGCCGAACAAGAACGCGAATTAAGAGAAGGTGCTAAATTACTCGAAAGAGTAGTTACCAGAGTNTATACTCCTGGTAGCCTATATGAAGAATCATTATTGTCAACCAATGAAAGAAGCGTCTTAGCTGCCATTGTTACGGAAAAGTCTTCTCTTAGCATGGCTATAATCGATTCATCNACGGGTGAATCATGGGCTTCCACGTGGAAAGGTCAAGAGAAATTTTCCTATCTAGAGGATGAATTACTTAGGTGGACTCCTGCAGAAATTATTGTATCCCCAAAAGATGCTTCCAATAATGAACTTATCAGTATATTTTCTAATCTTGAAGGCTGTGTGATATCACAACATTCAGTGAGTAAGAAACGTAGAATATCTCGCTTAGAATCAATCTTAGAAGTCTCAGATTTAGGACACCTCGATTTAGATAATTCACCGTTATCAATAGAAGCAGCAGGGTTTGCTGCAGACTATCTTGCCGTTGTTCACTTGAAAAACGAAATCCCAATAAGAGATATTCAGATAATGGACGAAACGGGACATTTAGTAGTCGATCAAACTACTTTGAGGAACTTAGAGATCACCTCGACTTTAGCTGGGGAATATGATGGAAGTCTGATATCGAGCATGAATTACTGTCGAACAGCTATGGGTCGGAGGTTACTAAAAACATGGCTGCTCAGACCACTTTATCAGATAGAGGCAATTGAATTACGCCATAATGCAGTTAAATCGTTGAAATCATCATCAAAGAGACTAGACCAGATTAGAGCGGCACTAAATGGGCTTAGAGACTTAGAAAGATTAGCCACTCAATTAGCGTACAATAAGAGCAATGCAAGAGATTTGCAAGCAACCGCTCTTGCATTAGAAAGAATGCCGGCAATTGTTGGATTGTGCTGCCAAGTAGAAGATCAATTGCTTCATCACCTAAGTGACGACTTAGATTCACTAAATGAGATGGCAGAAGACATCATGAGAACAATTGTTGATGAACCACCATTAGGACTAAGAGATGGTGCGATAATAAGAACCGGAGTAGATAAGCATCTTGACGAGTTAAAATTAAAATCTGCTGAGGGCCATACCTGGTTTCGTGAATTAGAAGCCAAATTGAAGAAAGATTTAGAAATACCATCACTAAAGATTCGTAATAACCGTCAAATTGGATGGTTCATAGAAGTGACTAACTCAAATTTATCAAAGGTACCAGAAATATGGATTAGGAAACAACAAATGACCAATGGTTCAAGATATACCACTCAAGCGATAATCGAAAGAGATGATTTATTATTGACAGCTGATTCAAAAATAAAGAACTTGGAGTATCAATTATTTCAATCACTCAGGGAACGTTGTAGAAGTAATGCAAATACCCTGGCAAAGATTGCTGGAAAGGTTGCTGCGATAGATGTTCTGCAATGTTTTGCTACTGTTGCTAGAAAGCGAAATTGGATTAAGCCAGAAATTGTTGAATCTGATAATTTTACAGTAAAGCAATCTAGGCACCCTGTTTTAGAACAAAATTCAGGTTTTGTTCCTAATGATATAAAAATGGATAATAAGAAAAAATTCTTGTTGATTACTGGACCAAATATGGGTGGCAAATCTACCTATTTGCGGTCCGCAGCCTTACTTGCAATACTTGGCCAATCGGGGAGTTTTGTCCCAGCCCAAGGTGCTAGAATAGGCTTAGTTGATCGAATATTTACCAGAGTCGGGGCAAGCGATGACCTTAGAAGAGGCAGATCAACATTTATGATGGAAATGATAGAGGTGGCACATATATTGAGAAAGGCCACCAATAAATCTCTTGTTTTACTCGATGAAATAGGTCGAGGAACTTCCACTTTTGATGGGTTATCAATCGCCTGGGCAGTAACTGAGGACATTTGTCGAAGAATTAAATGTCGAACTCTATTTGCCACTCATTATCATCAACTGATAGGTTTGGAAAATGATGTTGAGATATTGAAGAATATTCACGTGCAAGTTTCTTATGTTGACGGGAAATTGAAATTCCTTCATACCGTTGCTGATGGATCTTGCGACGATTCATATGGAATTCAAGTAGCAGCCCTTGCAGGCCTGCCAAGAGGAGTTGTGGAAAGAGCAACTGACCTATTGCAGTTTTTGGAAAAACAAGCGTATGGGGCAAAAGCCGGAGATTCATCATCTCCTGGAGTTAGAGATATCGGACAGAGTAGTTTGATGAGTTATTTTGCTGCAGCATCAATGGTTAAGGAAGAAAATAACCAATTAACTAACAATCATCTAGAATCAAAGTTAGTAGAATTTTTAGAGCATTTAGAAATTGATGAAATGTCACCTAAAGAAGCGATGAATGCCTTGTATGAAGCCAAGAATATTTTAGGAGGAATGTCGTAATGGTCAATAGAATTCAACAATTAGATGATGAAACAATTGGCCATATTGCTGCAGGAGAAGTAGTTGAGAGACCTGCTCAAGTAGTCAAAGAATTGATTGAGAATAGTTTGGATGCTAACGCTAGTCAAATCACTGTTACCATTGAAAATGGTGGTTTTGATTTAATTATGATTAATGATAATGGACATGGTATCAACAAAGATGACATACCTCTCTCTGTTGATCGACATGCAACCTCAAAACTGAGTAATTTTTCTGACTTAAATGAAATTTACACTTTAGGTTTCCGCGGAGAAGCATTAGCGAGTATCGGAATGGTCTCACTGTTAAGCGTAGCAAGCCGTATCGAAGGAGAAAATGGCAATAGTATTACTGTGTCATTTGGTAAAAAGAACAGCATTGAACAATGCGGAATGCCATATGGCACAACAATATCAGTGAGGGATTTATTCAAAAATACGCCTGCGAGATTAGCATTTCAACGGCGACCTGCCACTGAGAGTGCCAAGATAGTTGATGTAATCGTCTCGCACGCTATTTCTAATAATGGAGTTGGTTTCAAGTTGATTTCTGATGAAAAAACCATACTCAATGTTCCAGAGTCTGAAAATTTAGCAGATCGACTTTATGATATCCTTGGGGGACAGGCTTCTGAATTGATTGAACTAGAAGCACCTAAGCAGGATTCTGAAGCACCGGGTAAAGAAAAATGGTCTGGATGGATTAGTACCCCCGATATTACTAGAGGTAAAGGAGATGAAGTCTACATTCTGATTAATGATCGTCCTGTAGCTTCCGGACCATTCCACCAATCAATTCGACGGGGATATAAAACAAGGCTGATGCAAGGACGCCATCCAATCGCTGTACTTTCTTTAGAAATACCAGCAGGAGAGGTTGACGTCAATGTACACCCAACAAAACGGGAAGTTCGTTTGAAACACTCCTGGAGAGTTTTGGAAAGACTTGAGAGAGCTATTGCAAACACTCTAGAACAAGTAGCTACTGAACCTGATAATGATGGTTCAATCATCGGATTAGCGTCACTTAATCGTGATGTTAATCCCATTCAAGAATCTCTTTTACCGGCGCAAAATGATCAAGAATTAACCAACTCTCTTGAAAAACCTAACTCAACAAAAAATGATTCTGATAATTCAGTACCAGCTTGGGCTATTGCTGCTGGAGTCCAGTTAAATTTAGGAGGCAGTCAAGTTGAAAAAACAAAATCTATCGATAAACCAAGACCCATGTCAACGTCAGAATTACCGCAAGAAACACTTCCTGGATTAGATAGTAATCCAATCTCACCTGCCTTATCAAGTGCAGAAAGAGACTTACATCGACATGCTAAGAATGCAAAGTCAGTTTCTCCAAACGATGAATTGTCATTAGAATCAGAAATCAATATAATGGGTAAAATGGAACCTTTAGCTCAATTTGCAGATTCTTATATCATTGTTCAGGCTGAAGAGGAATTACTCCTCATAGACCAACATGCATTACATGAGAGAGTAAGATATGAACGTTTGAAAAATATCAAGAACAATTGGGACGCTCAAAAACTCATATCTCCGTTGGTAATTCAGGCAACTAAAGTGCAAATCGCAGTAGCCAATTCCTCTATAGAAAAGTTGCTTGAGTTAGGTTTTGAAATAATTACTGACGAGAACAAAATTTCCCTGCTATCTCATCCTATGCTATTAGATGGGAAAGACATCGAACCATTATTCAAAGATTTATTACAAGATCTATCCGATGATGGATCCCCACTATCAACTCTAGAGAATATCCAAGACCACGTTGCATTCATGAAATCTTGCCGAGGCGCGGTAA
>PBTA01000004.1 GCA_002726395.1 Methanobacteriota archaeon
GATGTGTAAAAATGGCTAAAAATAAACCAGCAAAAGATATGATGAATGATGTAGAAAACAAAACCAACTTAGTTGGGTATGTAAGAAAGAGCAATGCAGGTGGCGCGGTAAAAGTTTCAATAAACACCGACGCATTTACCGAATGTGAAACATACGTAACAAGTGATGGACAAGAATATGTCCCCCTGATAATATCTGTCAATGCGCTTAACAAGGTACTTGCCGGAGAGAGAGTTGTTACAACTATCAGTCAAATGGTCGATTAAACTAAAAAAATAACTACAATCAGCACAATTTGATTAGAGTTAAATTATTTCCCCAGCATTTCGCTTAATGCCTCAATTTTGGTTTCGGCCATTTTGAGGTATCAAACTATTAATTCATGACTTATATTTTATCAATACTGCTATATAGTCCCCGATTAGCCGATTTAATGTGCTTGATGGGACGACTAAGGCTGATGACGGTAAAACCTTCATCGTTGCCGGCATGCCAATGTACAATGAAGAAGAAACAATTGGAACGGTTGTAACTTTAGCATTGAAATATGCCGACGCAGTTATTTGTGTTGATGATGGATCCTCAGATTCAAGTGCTAGAATCGCTGAAGCGTGTGGTGCAACAGTAATTCGTCACCGAGTAAACCGTGGCTATGGTGGTGCTTTAAAATCATTATTTAACAAGGCGATTGAGATGAATGCTACTGCTCTTGTCGTGCTGGATAGCGATGGACAACATGAGGTATCAGACATCCCAATGTTGCTCAAACCAATACTTGACAAACAAGCAGATTTCGTAATTGGTTCAAGATTCATTGATGGCGGAGGTGGCACAGATATGCCAGCTTATCGCCGACTTGGAATCAAAGTTATTACAGCAGCAAGTAATTTATCTCGAGATATATCCATCAAAGATACTCAATCCGGTTTTAGGGCTTTTTCAGCTCATGCACTAGAAGTTTTGCGATTTGATTGCGAAGGGATGGAATTGTCTTTAGAAATGTTAGAAGATGCCCATGAAAAACAACTCAAAATTTCTGAAGTTCCTACTGTCGTAAGATATGATGTTCCAAAGGGCTCTAATTTCACAGCCGTATCGCACGGATTTACTGTATTATCATGGGCGCTTGTTTCCTTATCGCACAAGAAACCATTGCTAGTGCTAGGCATTCCAGGTCTTGGACTATTTGCCACCGGGGCAGCAATGGGGCTAAATTTAGCACAAAATGTAACTGGACAAATTGATAGTTATATCGGTCCAGGGTTGTCAGCGGTCTGGATTGGTGTGTTAGGCCTTTCACTTATGGCAACTGGGCTGGTATTACAGTCTGCTAGAGGATTCTTAAGACATCTAATTGTCAAAGAATTTGGACTAGACTGAATTTGACACAATCTAAGATTTCGTGAACTATCGACAGGATTGTTCAAATCCCTCGCTTTAATCCAACAACCATGAGCGAGCCCTCCAGTCATGATGATGGGCCATTTAGCTCTGTCTTGGCAAAAGGTCGAGAACTGAAAGTTATTGCTAGTAAAAAGACCATGGAGTCTCTTGACAAAATGTACAGTAATGTTCTAACTTCACCAGCCACTGTAGTAATTCTACTGGTAATTATTGCTGCATTTTTTGCCCAACAAGGTATGGCTTTCCAGTCACAGATCGATGATGATGTAGAAATATTCCTACCCGACGGCGCACCTTCTACAGATTTACTTCTGGAGGTTAGAGAAGAATGGTCAACTGATATCACGGTAATTTACATTAAATCAAACAATGCAGACCCTCCTCTTAATGAAAATGACCAACCTGAATGGGATAAAGGTGAGACTAATATNACTGACAANGAAGTTNTAGAAATNATTAGTTGGGTTGAAGGNGACGACAGAAATGTCGGTGGAGATTCTATCAGCCGAGGTATTGATTATGATAAAAATGACAATGGTCGAAATGATGGAGTGTTGTGGATAATATCACCTGCTCAAGTAATCAAGGAGATTAATTCTGCTGATGGGAGATTTAACAATTCGCTTTGTNAACATGGAGTGGATACAAGAGTGCCCATNATTGACTTAGATTGTGATCAATTGCCGGGCGGTGGTGAATATGCAATTCCTGAGCAAGAAAGAATTGACACAATAATTGAGCAATCAAATGGCAGTTTTGATGCATTGATTAAAGATACNAATCAAGACGGAATTTGGGATACTACCGCGATAATTGTCGGAATGAATCAAAATTTTGACGAGATTGATGATTTCAATAACTTTGAGGAACTTCTTGCACATTTTGAAAAGGTAGTAGATAATCGCCCAAATTCTGATAGTTCAGAGGAACAAAAAGTCCCAATGATGGCGGTAACTGGTTTAACTAAAGTTCTAGAAGATATTTCTGATGCAATCTATGAAGACTTACTAATGATCTTACCTTGGTCAATATTGTTTACTGTACTTGTCATCACACTTTTACATCGTTCATTGAAAGTCGTTGCCATAACTGGCACACCAATCGTGATGGCATTAGCATTTACTTTTGGCTCTTCAGTAATTCTAGATATTACTTTGACTCCAATGATTGTTGCCACATTCCCTATCCTAATTGGCCTAGGTGTTGATTACGCACTCCACATGGTAAACCGTATTGAAGAAGTNCGGCGTAAAGAATTAGAAAAAATGATTGAAGAGAATACGAGACGGAAAAAGCGTGGGGAAAAGTCTCTCAAAGTACCAGATTTATGGGATTTTGACTTCTATAAAAAATGCGTATTAGAAATGGCTAGTTCAACAGGCGTGGCAGTGTTTCTCTCTGCGGTCACCACAATTATTGGATTCTCAGTGCTAATTGCTCCCCAAATTGTCACTGTATCACCTATTCGCTCTGTTGGTGTAACTTTAGTTTTGGGTATCGCTTCAACACTAGTTCTCAGCATAATTCTAGTNCCAACACTAGCTTGGATGTTGAANTATAATAAACGAACAAACCCGACAATGTGGAAGAATATTGGTAAGATACCGGTAAAGGGCTTTGTTATTATCCTCCTCATCTTTGGCTCAGTAACCTTTTATGGCATTATTAGTTTAGATTCAATGAATGAACCCATAACTGGTTCCTCTGAAGCACCAGATGGGATTGAATCATTGGATTCACTAGCAGAATATTCTGAATATTTTAGCGGGGGACAAACCTCACTGTTCATCTTTAGTGCAGAGGATCGCCCCAATAACAACAATACTGACCGAATTAGAGATTTACCTGTTCTAGATGTTATTGATTATCTCGAACAACAAATCGGCGATGTAGAGCGAACAAATACTACCAGTATTGTTACTTTCTTGAGGACTATTCCTGTCACNATTGGGCTTAATGATGATATTAACTTGTACCAAGGTACCTTATGGGACTTACTTCACGAGCCGTGTTGGGAATCAAATGACCCAATCGAATGTCATGCCTGGTTACTGCTTGATGCTAGCGGAGAAGGTGGTAGAGAACANCTAAGAAAAGACATGGTCAATATTGTATTTGATACCTTGAGTGATGAAGTAAAATCTATGCTGCTAAATGAAGGAGGTACGAAAGGTATAATCTATGTGACTCAACCTTATATGAATCTAAATGAAGCCGCAGTACTTCGTGAGCAAATAGATGATATGTTGACAGAAGATACTGGACTTGAAGGCACTGAATCATCTAAATTAACTGGCGGCCTTCCTGTATCGCTTGACATAAATGAAGGAATCCATAGTTCACAAAACCTTACTACAATTGTAACGATGATAATTCTAACAATTGTCCTAGCAATTGTGTTTAGATCAATAAGATTAGGAATCATCACCATGATACCTGTTGCAGTGGTAATATTATGGCAACCTCTGTTGATGAACAGTCCNGATGTCAATGTCAACATATTTACCGCAATGATTGGGACAATTGTATTTGGCATAGGAGTTGATGATTCCATTCACGTGATGCATAGAATACAAGAGGAAGGTGAAACACCTGTTGGTATTGCGAATTCTATAGAAGAGACTGGTCAAACAATATTTGAAACAACAATTACCACAGTAAGCGGAATTGGTGCTGGTTTCTTGGTAACATTCCCTGGGCTAGAAAATTTCTTCATGATAATGTGTTTATTGATTATTTTCGCATTCATCACCAGTACCTTCTTGATGCCGGCCGTGATAACTTCTGAAAAAGTAGTCAAAGGGGCAATAAAGGGAGAACCATACTGGGTGGACTATGGTGAAGGGATAGCCTTATCATCGCCTATTTCCATGAAACCGTTAGATGCAGTCTTAGAAGATTAATGAGGGAGTAGGGAGTAAGCCCCTTTCTGTTGCCTTGCGGTGACTGCATTCAACTAAGCATCCTACCTGTTCCTAGACGCGCAATCTCAATGGAACCACTTGGACTTGCTCCTGTGCGGTTGCTCGTTTCATCGATAATAAGGAAACCTCTGTCTTGCAACATCATTGTACCACCCTTACCTCGTTCGTTTCTATTGCATTGACCTAACCATCTCTGATTTCTCTCTTCTGTGAGGCACATGCGCTATGGAGAGGGGACTTTCCTCAGAGTCGAACTCTGTCAGCAGTCCTCCTACTCCCTCAGTTTACCTAATTACGAAAATCATTTGAAGCCTTCGTAATCATTGATATGGGTTATCGCCGGGAGAAGTAACTACTTGTTGCTGAGCATAATGTGATTCTTGTTGAGGCATTGGTATTTGCCCTCCTACCTTTGGATAATTTTTAGTTGGTGGTAATCTTTGATTATTATTCGCGCTAGGAGTTCTTAATCCGAAAACTATCAAACCGATCAATGAAGCGATTAATAGGAATATTATAATCAACAAAACCGGGTTAATCTCAGCAATTCCACCAAAGAAACCATCTGATTCTCCATCACTGGCATAGAATGTTTCAGTTTGTGAAGTAGGTCCTCCAACTATAATGAATTCAATCCACATAGAACCATCTCTATCGGGAGTCCAACGGTGGTTGAAGAATCCACTTCCACCAGATTGTACTTTCACTTCTTGGGTATGAATAATCGTTCTAGCACCATTGCTTTCTACCCGCTCTACTCTAAGTTGAGCAAATCCATCCGATTGGCCAATGTTTTGAATTACTACCGACAGATCCAGAGGAGTGCCTACAGTAACATCATTGTTAGTGCCAATAGATGGCTGGGCAAGCACATATTCGGGTAACTGTTGTTCTAACTGCCATACGGCAAATGGTGAAAAGATTTCATCAGAGACTGAACCAAAGGTATTTCCAGCCATATCACTACCACTAACCCAAATCCTTAATTCCAAAGATTCTGTTCTAGTTTCCACAGGTATTACTGATTCTAGGTTTATACTCATTTCGGCATTTATCCTATCGCCGAATGGCTGGCCACCCAGTATTTGAATTAAGTCCGTGCCGTTAGCAATACTTGATGAGGCGAATCCAAACCCTGAGCGATGTACTTCCCAACTGAGATATACTGATTCCTCATCCAAAAACAGGTTCTCAGACATGGTGAATCTTAGGTTTAAATCACTCCATAAATCTTCTTTGATAACGTCGATTAAAGAGGGGGAATCAATGCTGACTATCGAAGGTGCTGTATCATCAACAATAAACCACAATAATGGAGAAGAGGGAGGCGTTATTGACGCTCCATTTGGTGCATTGAGTAAAGCAATATCCAATGCATAATTTCCTTTTGATGCTGGACTGATTATCGTCCCGTTAAACATCCCAGAGGTATATTCTACGTTTGCGATGTTTAAACCGAGATTATACATCAATTGTAGTTCTTGGTTAACTGTTCTATCTGTTTTGACCCATTTTAAGAGTCCACTAATCTCAATTTCTTCTCTAGCCATTACCCATGCGCCGCTGCTTGATTCACTATTTCCAGTTATTGAATATTCTATACTGCTTTGGTCTACCGACATCTCTCCGGAGTAACGCCAGTTTAATTCTGTCAGCTGGACAACTGTAGATTGCCCTTTAAGATCGCTTAGAATAAGATTTGGCGTTCTAATTACACTATCATCCGGGTCAAATCCCCATTTAAGCTGAAAAGTAACGGTAAATTCGCCGGAATTAGTGAATAATCCCGTACCTGTTTCCCCAACCATAGAGCATGTTAGGATTTCAATGTAAAGAGTAGATGACGAGCAAATATCTGTTTGTCGATTCCAAGAGATAGTAGAAGAATCTGGTTGGTTTATTGACAAATCAAGTTCTAGATTAGTAATATCCGTCACACCATTTTTATCCCATACTGGAATCTGTAAAGTTATATTTTCACCTGGATGAAGCCATGGCAACATACCAAATTCCCAAGCGAGTTCTGAATATCCAAGTTGAGGAGATCCATCACTACTGATTAGAAGATTGAATAACGGGTTTGTCATATTGCCAGAATCTGGCAATACATTTCCTGCTGAGTCAGCAACCGTAATCCAACCCCTAGCATAACCACCATCAGGCGCTGATGATGTGTCTAAATTATAGTGATAAACCCCTTCTAGAGTCATTAGGTTGGAAGGTATTTGCAGTTCTTTTGTGAAATATTCCCCTTCATCTATATCACCATTCATATTCAGATCGTCTGACCAAGAGCGCCAAATACTAATTTCGGCTTGTGAAGGCAAAACTGGCCGGTCTGTAATAGTAAATTCTAGTGATTTAGAAGGACTGGATTCAAAGTGGTCAAACTCATCAACATTCATGTACAGTAGTTGTGGAGAGACCGAATCATAACCAAATTCAATTTGCCTAGCAACTTCGTAACTTACATCTTGATTTTTTAGCGGTAGAACATCTATTTCTAATTCAACATCTTCCCCTACTGACGGAACCACCCACTGAATCGATGCAACTCCATTATTAATTATCGATGATGAGCCATATTCGTTACCATCAACTAGTAACCTTACCAGTGCATGTCCTGTCCGTGGAGATGTACCTTCATCACCTTCAAAGCCAAGATGTACCTTGACCGTTACCGGCTCACCTTTCTTGAGATACGGATAATTGATGTCCGAGCCAATACCATTCAGGCCAACCACTTCCCAATCCTTTACCGAGATGTCATTTTCAACACCCAATGAATTACCTAGACCAAATGATTTACTAATCGGCAACATTGGACCGGTACCTGAAACAAGATTTGTTGACACGACTAAAAATTCTTCATCATCCCATTCTACTGGGAATTTGAAACGGTGAGTGATTTCCAACAGTGAAGATGAATCTGACATGCTGACTACACCATTGGCACCTAAGTCAGACCAAATTAATTCAATTCCACTTTCGATGCAACTACTGACTGCAGGACCAATGATTGGCAATGCTAAGGTAGAACATCTTAATTGTGCTGAATTTTCTTTACCAATTAAATTAAAATCAACCAACCATCCATTTGCCCTGACATAATCATATGGATTATTAATTCCAACAGTTGNGAAATCAAAGATGCTTGTCACATCAATCCAATTCATAGATGGGGTAAATGTATCTGTAACATTCGACACGGTAATTGAAACAGGGCTGATTGAGGGAGAGTAAGTCAAAGAATTAACAGTTAATTTGATTGAACCTGTGCTAGCCATCCTAACTGGTATTGTTATTTCTCTCACGCCATTGGTTGCAATGGTGTTCATCAATGCATTNTTTATGCCGATTATTAATGGATCTGTACCAGAGAATTCAAGGTTTAATTCCGCGTCATATGTTGCCAAGAAGCCACCGACATGAACACTTGTAGCCGTGGAAGAAGAACCCAATTTAACGGTCAATTCTGCTAATTTAAACCCGTTAAGATCTAGATCGGCTGGTGACTGCGACAATATATTATTGATGTTAGCAAGTTCTGAAGGATTCATGCGGATTGTCGTTATTGAAGAGAAATCATTCAGTGAACTCGTAAGTATGTCTTGAGAACCCATGGATATTGTCAGGAATGGGTTGACGAAGGTTACATTGGGACTAGCAACTGCAAATTCAAAATTATCAACACCAGAAACTGGTAGATAAATCGAGAATTCTGCCGGCGAAGATGCTGTTGATTGCCCGACAGACCAGAATGAACCATCAGAAAGGCGATCTTGTAATCCTAACTTACCTATTCCTGTTTTGTCCATGGTCCAATCTGCGATATTATCAAGCCCAATATCTAGCTCTAATCCTTCAGCAACACTAGTTCTTATCATCTCAACTGATAATTTTTCCAAGACCCAATTATTACCATTTCCTACCACTTTAAGCATAACGTCAAAATTAGGTTTGTCAAATGAGACAAGAGTATTATTGGGCAGTTGATTCCAACTGGAACCTGAATTAAGAGAATATTGTAACTGTGCTGAACCTGTGAGATATGATTGTGATTTTATTCCAACAAAACCACCGCGCATGTAATATTCTGTTGTTTGTAGAGAACCTGACCCACTAATCTGACCTGAACTCCAGCTGGCACCACTCAACGACCAACCTTTACCTGCGGGGTTGGTATCCAAATCATCTTCGATAAGCCCGTCAAAATGTATACCGTGAACCACTGGCAGAGAACCAGTTGTGGTTTCCATATCAATCTGCATTTTGACTAGAGGATAAGTTTCCCAATCAATTATTCCCAAATCCATTTCTGTTACTGTTAGTCCACTAAAACCTGGTAAAATTTGGTTATTTGAGGCATCTAAAAGATTCCATTCAAATTTTGAATCTACTGGAACAAATGCATCCATGTACATGAAACCATATGACCTCGGCTCACCTTGACCAGTTAATGAAGGCCCAAAAGCTGGAGAGACCCAAGTGCCAATACCATTTCCAGCGCCACCAGTTGGAGTGATGGTAATATCATCAATCCAAGCAGTATCTGAACCTGAATTTACACTCCCATCTTTGGCGTATTTCCAAGTCAAAGTTTGAACATTTGCTCCCATAGTAAAGGTGTGTGTCCCGCTGGTTACTCCAGCCCAACGTTGGTCAAAACCACTAGATCTNGTACATGTGGGGTTATCGATACAGAATACCAAGTAATCAAAACCACTTTCTGAGGAGACCTGATACAAAAATTCACCAGAACCGGCCGGGATGGTCGAGACATCTAGCGTCAAGGTTGTTTCTTGATTACTCGATATTGTGCCGGCTTTGGCGGTTTGAGAACCTGAAAGGACATTGGTAGTTTGTATTAACCAGTTAGATACACCACTCAGACTCCATTCTGGTCCAAATGAACCGCTCTCAAAATCCCATGACCATTCTTGAGGTAATAGCGATAATGAACTTGTATTAACATTGACACCATTAAATGACGTAGACCTAGAGAAGTCACTTGCATCTGTGAATGAATATGCCGTTGATGTAGACAGACTGGATGGCTCCATGTCAACACTCATTGTTTGGACNACTTGGCCGTCGGGAACGGCCACCGAAACTTTCTCAACAGCACCGTCAGGATAGGAACCAATTGAAACCGTTGTTGATTGACCCAGTGGTGTAGCCTGATTAACTATAATTTCATCAATTATTTGCCTATCATGGTTATCAAAATAACTAATTTGGGTTGATATGGCAAATATCAGGAGCATTGTGATAGCCAAAACTTTGCCACCCGCAGCGCTCCCCATGAGATTGGTACGAAATATCACAGGTCAAAACCTTTCTCCATAAAATGATGAATATAGCCAAACGCAATACTCAATAGCCTGCTAATTAGTCATCAACCATGGACAAGGTTGAACAACTCAAACAGCAAGCCGGAATTGCAGCATGTAAATATGTTGAATCTGGTATGAAGGTAGGTTTAGGGACTGGTTCAACAGTAAAGTATACTGTCATTGAATTAGGCAGAATGATTTCAGAAGAAGGNATAGAAATAGTTGGAGTCCCAACATCGCTAGCAACTCAAAAACTGGCTATTGAAGTAGGAATACCTCTTGTTGAACTATCTGACTGCACACATTTAGACATTGTAATTGACGGCGCAGATGAGTTTGATCCACAGTTTAACTTGATTAAAGGCGGAGGTGCTGCTTTACTAAGAGAAAAGATAGTCGCGCAAGAATCCAAAGCAATGGTCGTAGTTGCTGATAGCAGAAAACAAGTAGACACCTTAGGAGCATTTCCACTTCCAATAGAGATTACCCCATTTTCATTTGCAGCAACTATTAGACAACTTTCTAGATTGTTGGATTGTCGAGTTAATTGCCGAATGTCAGGCGATAATCCGGTAATTACCGATAACGGCAATTACATNGCNGATGCTCANTGCGGCCCAAATTTGAGCGACCCTTGTCAGACAGAAATGGATGTGNTAAAGATTGCCGGAGTAGTGCAAGTTGGATTGTTCAATGAAATGTGTGATGCAGTAATTCTAGCAAATAACGATGGCGTAGAATTACTGGTTAACCAAAACGGACGATTGGTTGAATAGACCAATCTTCAATGAAAAATTAAATACGACCTGCGGCAGGGCAGAGTGGGCCTGTAGCTTAGTCAGGTAGAGCGACGGACTCTTAATCCGTCGGTCGCGGGTTCGAACCCCGTCAGGCCCGCTACTCAAATACTGCAATTACCGTNGANGAATTGATTTTACCAAAATTATGTGAATCACTACTCGCGGTGGGATCTGGATTATCACCTTCTACGAATAACAGTTGATTTTCAACTGACTTGATGCGTTTTATCAAAATATTTGTNGAGTCAAATGGACTGGGAAAAACAATAATTTGCTTAGGCAATAGTGCTTCTCCATTATAGGTTCTACAANTNATGACATCGCCACTTTTCAGGGTCGGCCACATACTATCACCTCGAACAGTGACAGATAATTGTTCCATGAAATCAACTTGCGCGAATCCAAGGGACATCGCGTCCCTTTACTTTCCAAAACATATGGTGAATTTGTTCGACTGCGTCCATAAGTTCTTGAGCATGTTCTGAGGAAACCTCAACTTTACATGCACTGCACAGTTTTGCAGCTTGCCAAAAGNTAGTATGAATATCAGGATTTTCTTCCAAGTGTTGTGGTTTGAAAAAGTCAGTCCAAAGTACCAATAATTCTTCTTTGCACTTGTGTGCTTCTTCTTCTTTAATTGCTGCATAACGNCTCATGGTGTTGATATATGCTGCCGTACCACAATCTGTNGAGTGGTTTGCTGCTAATGTTAGCATCTTTTTGGTCATTGATTGTACTGCTTCTGCTGCTACTCTTGCACTGGCTGGGTCATATACCCCACATGGTCCATCACAGTGAGCGTTTGCTTCTATTGCTGTCATAAGTTGAACCAGTAGTCATCGATTTATCAACATGTGGTTTTATTTTGCCACTATTGTTGTCCCATTTTCCCCTTTGAGGGACTTCAAAGCATCACCCGGTTGNCATAATATCGCAGTTAAATTAGGATTATGCAAACANGCTTCCATTAAACTTCCAATTTTAGGNCCCATTGACCCTTTGGGAAACTCTCCTTGAGACATATAATCCTCNCATTGGTCAAGGGTAAGAAGACGGTGTGATTTTTCTTCAGTTGTACCAAAACCTGTTTTGACAGAATCAACTGCTGTGGAAATTATCAATGCATCAGCATTTAATTTTATNGCTATCAGTGACGAAAGTCGATCTTTATCAATCACTGCGGGAACACCANCATAGTGGTTTTCTCGCTTCACTACTGGAATCCCTCCTCCACCACCACAGATAACTACGGCTCTGAGTTCTACTAATTTTTTAATTACTTCAATGTCTAATACATTCATGGGTAAAGGACTGGCAACAACCCTTCTTGGCCCGTTGGCTGTTTCAGCGATATCCCAGTCAGCACTCATTACAACGCTATCAGACAAGATAGGCCCTACTGGTTTTGTTGGCAGTTGAAATCCAGCATCATTGACGTCAACTTCAACCCTAGTGATGATACAAACCGTTCTTTCAGGNCGTCGCCTCTTCATCAAAATAGAATCAAGATTTAACGCTAAAGAGTGACCAATCATCCCTTGTGTTGCTGAAACCCAATCATCCATAGTGTGTGAGAACTTTTCGTCTAATTGCATCAAGTGACCAACTTGTGGTCCATTACCATGGGTAAGAATAACACTCCAACCGGATTCNAGTAAGTCAATAACATCACTCATAACTTTCGCTAGAGTTTCCTCGGCTTCACCCGATTTTGTTGACGATGGATTTTGTAATGCATTACCACCTATCGCATAGACTACTACCTTCTGCATGAGATATGCTTACTAATGACTAGTTTGATGTTTTCTGTCAATTAAACAATCAAACAGTGATTTTGAATCTATGTTGGTAAGTTGAAGGGTGAGTTTCAATTACCGGACATTATACGGAGTACTGGTGAGGATATGAAGACAATTTGGATTTCGGATGTACTTAATGGTAAATTTGATGGTCAAAATATTGAATTAAAAGGTTGGGTAAAGCGTTCCCGGGGCTCTAATAAAATCCGCTTTTTAGTACTTAGAGANTCTACTGGTTCTATCCAATGTGTTGGCAAAAAGGATACTTTGGGAGAAGATGCTTTTGAGCAACTAAAATCTGCATTAATCGAATCATCAATCATAATCAACGGAGTAGTTAATCCTGATGAAAGGGCTGATGGNGGATATGAATTGGTAATTCAATCAGTAGAAATTATTGGCCCTGTTAACCCAAAGACTCCATTCCCAATTACCGAATCGGCAATGGCGGCTGCAGATGGCGGCGAAACNGAGTTTCTCTTAGATAACCGCCATTTGTATCTTCGAACATCAAGGATGACCACGATGCTGAAAATTAGAAGTTCGGTCTTTGGTGCAATTCACTCATACTTTAGAAACCAAGACTTCATTGAATATCAAGCCCCTAATTTTGTTGCAGGAGCTGTTGAGGGTGGATCAACACTGTTTGAAGTACCATATTTCCCAACCGAAAAGAATCCTGACAGGAAAGCCTATCTTACCCAGTCATGGCANTTATATGCTGAAGCAGCCATGCCTGCCCTTGAGAGACTCTACACAATTGCTCCGTCATTTAGAGCTGAAAAATCTCGTACTAGGAGACACTTGACTGAGTTTTGGCACGCTGAAATGGAAGTGGCATGGGCTAATAATCAGGAAATAATGAACTATGGTGAGGGTGTAGTTAGAAAAATTGCCACAACACTATTGGAAGAAAGGAGTGCAGAATTAGCATCACTAGACCGAGACCTAGATACTATTGCTCTTTATGCAGACTCAAAGTTCCCAAGAATCAGATATGATGAAGCTGTAGAAACTCTTCAGGGCATGGGTGTTGAAATTGAATGGGGGCAAGATTTAGATTATTCTAAGGAGAAGGTTTTGACCCAGGATTTTGATGTACCGCATTTCCTAACTCATTATCCTAAAATCGCTAAGCCATTTTATCANCGNNNNGANCCNGANGANNNNAANTATGTTCTTGTGTCANGANNTANTGGCNCCNGAAGGNTATGGTGANATNATNGGTGGNGGTGAAAGAACNTGGTCNGAANAAGANATTCTTGCACGCATTGATGAAGAAGGCACACCAAGGGAGCCATACCAATTTTACATCGATACAAGAACCTACGGTGGTGTACCACATGGAGGATTTGGACTTGGAGTTGATAGAGTATGTTCTTGGCTAACTGGTGCTGACCACATAAGGGAAGTAATACCATTCCCTAGAGATTCACGAAGAATTACTCCTTGAGTTGATAAAATGGTTGATGCTGTAGCATTAGGGAGTGGACTGGTTGGCGAATTTGTGATTAATGAATTAACTAAATTAGGCTACCACGTACATGTCATTGACCTTAAAATTCCAGATTTGATAAAAAATAATACCAATGTAACTTATCAAGAAGGAGATGTGTTTGAGCTCCTAAGTCAAATGCCACAAGCTGGTATTGCACTAAATATGTTGCCCGGTAGAATTGGTGAGCAGGTGCGAACAATCTTGATTGAAGGGGGGAAAAATGTTGTGGATTTGGCATTTACTGAACAAGATCCGAGTCAACACCAAAAATTGGCCAAAGAGAACTCATCAACACTGATTTGGGATGTGGGAATTGCTCCCGGATTATCTAATATGATCATAAAAAAGGAGTTTGAAGAGGACAATAAGATTCTATCTGCCACAATCAAAGTCGGCGGCAATCCTCAGTCCCCAGATGACACATGGTCATACATGGCTCCATTTTCTCCTTCTGACGTCATAGAAGAGTACACTAGACCAGCAAGGATTTTAGTTGATGGGGAAGCAAAAATTGTCCCCGCACTGACAGAAAAACATTTGATTGAGGTAGACGGTTTTGGAAAAATGGAGGCATTTTTAACCGACGGATTGAGAAGTTTATTGGTTGCTAATCTCAGCAAAAATATGAAAGAATATACTGTTAGATGGCCTGGACATATCACTAAGTGGATTGAATTAGCAGGTGAATTAACCGAGGATGAGTTACTTGATGCGTGGAAATTTGACAAGCAACGTGATGAATTTACTTGGATGGAAATAGCCATGCATTATGCTGAAAAATCGGTAACATGGATAGTATCTGATACCGGCAAGGATGGTTTTAGCTCAATGGCTAGAAGCACGGGTTTAGTCACTATTGCGTGTTTCATCGAACTGATGAATCAATCAAATCACCAATCAACTCTTTCTTCCTCTGGGATATATTCCCCGGAAGATTTAGACACTGAAGCTATTAATCGGATTATTGAGTTTGTCAAAAGTAACGGTGTATTCATTCAGCGCATTGTCAAATGATTGTCTCACCGCACTCTGGACATTCTATACCTGGCAAAAATTCACCTAACATAAAACCACAATGCGGGCAAAATGAGGTAATAAAATCAATTTCATCAATTACCAATTTGCCATCACCTAACCATTCATTGTTGTTTTTATTAAGTCCAATACTAACGACAAATCTTTCTCTTTGATAACCTCATCACAGTATTTTAACGGCCTCTCATCCCATGGATTGAAGCATATTGCCAAACCTGACTCTTGAAACATCCCAATGTCACCAGCAGAATCTCCAACAGCAAAAGTCTCACTTTTGGAGATTCCATATCGTCTTTGTAACATCTTTACAATTGCTCCTTTACCATTCATCTGCACTTGATACCTTCCATAATTATCTAATTCATACATCCCGTTTGATAATTGATTACCACGCAACCAACCATTGGTGAAAACAGATAATTTAGAATCAAAACCATTGCCATATCTTTCTGCAGTGAATCTATCAATTCCACCCCATCTTCTTCGCCAAGGCAAGTTTGAAGGGAATTGAGCGGCAATATCTCTGGCTGTCTGTTGTAATCCACCTGAGACAATTGCAACCTTCGCACCATCTTTGATTAATTCAGAAATTAGTAACTGCCAATTATCCATCATAGGCATACCTTCCATCAAAGAACGTAATTCAGAATCGGTGATTTTACGATCTTTGATGCTATTTTTTATTAACGCAATATCTAACTTTATCCAATCCCACTCGTTCAAAAGGCCCTGATTATACAGTTCAAATGATTCATCATTTGAGATCCCTAATTTATCGTAAACAAATTGCCAAGTTGAAAGGTGGTCAACCAAGACTCGGTCCATGTCTAAACATACTAAATAACGAAAATCAGACATATCAAGACCCACTTATGTTGTTTTATCATCGGTATTATTCCATTTGTATTGCGATTGAATTTGTTCAACTTGTTTACCCATGATGTAAAGAATAATTGCCACCATCATGGCAAATAATCCAATCAACGTCATAGCAATAGTAGTTAATGTAACACCGATAGAAATTGAATTTAATTCACTAAAAGTGTCAACTACATTGCCGGATAATTTGTAACCGAGAATAAATAATACAATCCCTGGAATGCCGAACAGGAATAACGGATGCTTAGTTTCTAGCATCCAGTAAAATAATTGAGCAAATCTTGACGCAGTGGCTAGAGATTCTCTTTGCGGTAAATTCACTAGACCTGAGGATTCAATAACGCGTACTTTGTAATCCGATGAAAAGTTCATAGCAGTAGATAGTTCAGTAGAATTAGCTAAACCAATCAACCCTTGGGATGAGAGGAAAAGGTGATTGATTTCTAGAGCAGCTAACACCAAATCAGCCTCGTTAATTTTTTCTGCTTTTTCGTTTTTGACAAATGAAAAATATATGTCCCATCCTTCACGTGATCTATTTACAATTACTGGCAGTTCCCGTAATTTCCAATCTGGAGTGATTAATATTATTAGATTACAATAACCACTTTCTAGTGAGGATTTTGCCATAAATTTAGCTAAATCACATGCATTTAACTGCTCGCCATAATTTAATACTTGGCAACCAAAGTCTTCTGCTAATTCGGTAGTCGAATCATTAGAACCAAGATCAACAAAGACCACTTCTTGTGAAATCTCTTGACCCCTAACCAACAAAGAAATTATCCTTAGTTCAATGTCCTTTCCGACATAAACTACCCGCAACTTCTCTTCAGTCACATATACCATACCAAACTAATTGAACTTATACTCTGCGTATGATTTTGCTAGTTTCACACATTTTTTCCTAGTTTAATCTAGTGCCGTTAAGTTATGTTGATGACTATTGACAATTTAGCCCTACCATGCACAATGGATGGCATGTAGGCGTAGTCATCCCCGCCAAAGATGAAGAATTGTTTATTGGACCAGTTCTTGACACGATACCAAATTTTGTTGATTCAGTAGTGGTAATCGATGATGGATCGTCAGATGACACTTCAAAAGTAGCTAAAACCTATCAAGACAAATCGTATAATTTGACGGTGATTCGCCTTGAAGGGGTAGGTGTTGGTGGCGCTATTGATGCAGGACATATCGAAATGCTGAGAAATTGTCCTGAACCTTTTGTTAGTGTAGTCATGGCTGGAGATGGCCAAATGGACCCAAATGATGTGACCAAGGTGATTACTCCAATTATTGAACAACGATGCGATTATGTGAAAGGTAACAGGTTTATTCACGTTGATGGGGTGGGTAATATGCCAAAAGTTAGAAGATTTGCTAGTCAAATTTTGGCATTCTTGACTACCCTTGCCGCAGGCATAGCCATTAGTGATCCACAATGTGGTTATACTGCAACCAGTCATAACGTTCTCAAAGAGTGGAATTGGGCTAAATCTTGGGATAAATATGGTTATCCAAACTATTGGCTAATCGAATTATCAAGACTCTCTTTTAGTGTAGTAGAAGTGCCAGTAAAATCGATTTATGGCAGTGAAAAGTCTAATTTGAAAATGCTTCGGTTCCTGTTTTCTGTTGGCATAATGATGTTGGTTATGCTCCACAAGCGGTGTCTTTCAATGTTGTTTAATCGCAATGTGGTACCACATAGTATCTTTTCTTTAGTTGCATACTCAATCGGTTGGATTGCCATTATACCTTCGATAAGTACAGATTTGGAGAGAGAGATCGCCAATAGTACAAGCGGGATAGTATTTCTAGTGGGAATGAGTTGGATGGCTGCTCATGTTTTTGACAGAATGGCAGTAAAAACAAGAATAGAGTTGAGGAAAAATGCGCAGGCACGATAAACGCAATAAGCCACGAAGTGCCCATGTTAGGCACATTCTTGTCGGCTATAAGCCAGAAGCAAGGGAGATAATTGAACAAATTTCCAACGCTAAAAATCCTCTGCGAATGTTCAAAAAATTAGCAAAAAAATATTCCAATTGCCCTAGTGGTGCCAAAAAAGGCGATTTGGGAGAATTTATTGAAGGGCAAATGGCGGTAGATTTTGAAACAGCGGTGTGGGCTACAGATATTGACCAAACTCCTTCGAAATTTGTGAAAACTCAATTTGGTTATCACATAATTTGGGTACACTCAAAGACTGAGCATCAGTAAAATGGTGGGCGTACCAAGATTTGAACTTGGGTCCAAGCGTCCCAAACGCCCGAGTATAGGCCAAACTAACCCATACGCCCGTTGTGTTTTGCCACGACTTCACTGTTATCAACTTCACTCAAGAAATTGCCATAAACCTTCATCCAAACGGAGAATTAATCCTTCTGACTCCGCCATATCTAAAAATGATATTACTGATTTTTCAAAACCCTTCTTTTGGAAATTACTTCGAATAGCAGAAAGCGATACTACACTATTGGAATCTATTGATTCACGGAGAATTTGNACACCTTTTTTGGGGCTAAATGAGGATGGTGATTTGGCTAAACTNTCTGCTTTAGTCAATTGCTTGCCTAAAGCATCCCTAAGTTCCGGAGGAGTATTTGCTAGGATGACTTTCATCCTTAAGTCGCTTGGATTAGCGGCTTTGTCAACAACGGGTGTAGATTCACCAATCCTTTGACCACAGTGTGGGCAGGAATGCCCACTAGTTTTTCTCCCATGGCAATTATTACAAGCAAGACATTTGAACACATTCCAAGTATCTGCCATGAGGTNAAATTCNGGCGGCGGTTATTCAAAATGACTATCAAAGACTGAAATCTGAANTAGTCCCGCTTCTTTTACTTCCNGGTCTCAAAGCNGGCGCTGCAGGTGCTTTGACATCAACTCGCTTCTGCTTCTTATCTTCTGGTACTGTAAGACCTCCTCTTATTGGACCTGAGGATTGTCTGCCGCCAAGGGAAAGTGAATTCGGTAAAATCAACGCTGCCATTGCTACTCCATGATGCTCTGCTCCAGCCGTAACTTCATCTACCGCAACGTCAAATGTGATTACTTCAAGGTCTCTTGATGCCAATCTTCTTTGCAGATTTCTTCGAAGTAGAAGAGTGGTTTCTTCATAGTCCATTTCTGTAGAAATGGTCGCTACTACTGCACATTCATCACCTTCTGGAGTCACACAAGATGCCCAAGCAACCCCAGCACAAGCACTAGAACCGTTGTAAGAATATGCCGTTGCCATGTGACACTCAACCAATGAACCCATTGGCAGAGGTCGTGGTGGTGTTGCTTCAAAATTTAGGGGCAACATTGCACCTTTTACTTCTATTAATCGAGTATCTCCTAAACCTAGTTCAACTAATCCTTGGTCATATGCGTCTTCCGCATTTTCTCCCCAAGGAGCAACTGCAGTCATCAACCAACCTTGACTTCCTCGAGACACCCTTCCCGGCTTCATGTGNANCACCANTCGCAAGAGGTTCTTGAATGAAATGGTTATCGCAGAACATGGCTGCGNGATACAGAGGGGNGCTTCTACTAGTCGCATTNAGCCTCATTATCATCGGATTAGTGGTTGGAAACGAAGGAGGCACTACTTCTGCATCTATCGTTTTTCTAATCTTTCTAGTGCTCACCATTACAGTTGTATTTTGGAATTTATTTGAAAAAAATACCACCAATGATTACAACCAAAGTTCAACAGCGGGAGTTATTGCAAACTATGGTTTAAGGAGTGCAGAAAATACTGAAACAAGTGATGCTTCAGAGATACCAAACCCATTGGATAGCGATATTGACATACCGCTTATGTGATCATAGCAGCCTTATGGTTTCCAAGTTTTTTGGCGCATAGGTTCGACATTTGTAGCGTTCCCTTAATGTATGACCCAATTCGTTACACTTGTGATAATCTCCATGGTGACAAATAATGTTACGTGGCTTTGGATTAAGTTGTTCAACAAATTCCAATAGTTGTCTCCTGTCAGAATGTCCTGAAAAGCCGTCAATTGTTGCCATTTCACACCCTACTTTGACAATTTCAGTCTGGCCGTTGATGACCATAGGAACTTCACTGAAACCTTTTTGTAATCTTCTGCCCAAAGTTCCTTCCGCTTGGTAACCTACGAAACATAAGGAATTTCTTTTACTATNTGCCCAATTTTTGAAATATTCCACGACAGGACCTGCATTCATCATTCCTGAAGTCGCTAACACGATACAAGGAGATGGGTCCATGAGAATATTTTCTCGCAAATCGCGACTTTTCACTGGTCGGAACCATTCATTACTAAACGGATTACCTCCGTCATCTTTGAGCAAAGATTTACGCAGAGTATTGGTAAGATAGTTGGGGTGAGCTGCATGTATCGCTGTGGCTTCCTGAATCATACCATCTAGCCATACTGGAACTGGCTTAACTGTTCCAGAACGAAACAACTCATCGATAGCAATCATAACTTCTTGACTTCGACCTACTGCAAACACTGGAAATACCATTTTCCCACCGCGGCTTAACGTCCTTGAAACTATATCCTTTAATTCTTGATTCGCTTCTTGCCTAGACGGCTGGTAGTCACCTTCCGACCCATATGTTGATTCCAAGACAAGAGATTCAACACGTGGAAACCGAGTATTAGCAGCATCGAATAACCACGATTTTTCATATTTCTGATCTCCGCTAAACAATAAATTATGCTTACCGTCACCGATATGGAGATGGACTGCGGAAGAACCAAGGATATGACCTGANTTAGAAAATGTCATTTTAACATCTGGTGCGATATCTGTCGTTTGNTCCCAATCAACATCAACAACGTGTCTTTGACAGGTGCGGATATCTTCCATGCTATATGGGGCTCTTTTTCCTTCAGTNCCGCCAATTTTTAGATAATCGGTTTGTAATAATAGCATCAAATCACGAGTGGGAGGTGTACAGTAAACTGGACCACGATAGCCATATTTGAATAAAATTGGCAACATTCCAGCGTGATCAAGATGTGCATGTGTCAGTATAACCGCATCGAGTTTGTCTACTGGTAACGCTTCAGGCGCATTGAAGAATGGCATTGGATCATTATCGTTGGCAACATTCACTCCCACATCAATCATAATTCGTGATTCGTTAGTAGTGACTAAGTGACACGCCCTGCCTACTTCTCTGTAAGACCCTAACGCAGTAACTCTAGCCCACATTGACCCTGGCCGCTTAGGACGATGGATGTTTAGCCCAAAATTCTTCAACAACTTACGTCTATCATCAGCATTTACTTGCCTGTAGCCGCGAATGTCATGAACGGTTTTTGACAACAGGGGAGGAGTTCTCTCAACAATCGGTATCCATCCTGCCTTATCTCTAATCTCATTGACATTTGCCCCTCTACGGCCAACAGCTTCTCCGGGGTTTTTGCACTGAATTATAACCTCACTGAAACAACTGTCAAAATAAATGTGCGAGATTTCCGCTTCTGCGGGAATTATGGATTCTATTATCGATTTTGCTTCTTGTTCAGACTTTACAATACTGAGGTCAGGACGAATTTTTATTTTCCTTTTTATTTTCTTAGCAATCTTGCCAACAAGACCGTCGCCGCCGCCAAACTTTTGCGGTTCATTGGTAACAATGGCAATATTTCCTGCCTCTAAATCAACTCTGTAATCAATTGATTTAGGCACGATTTTACTTATTTCATCTTTTAGTTCTTTGAATGTGAGACGCACATTTCCACCTGCCTAACCGCAACCTAACAACACATGTGTGGAACACAATGCAGTAAACTGCGGGAATAAAAATCAAGAAAGAAGTTTACTGACTTGGTCTTCGGTTTGAAGAACAAATCCATCTTTTTTGGTTATGACAGCGAGATCCATTCCGTTTCCAGAGGCTGCATCACGCTGTCCTGATGCGTGTAGGGCGCGGGCAGCAAGTTTCAATGCTTCGGTCTCAGTCATATCTGTTTTGAAGCCGTCTTCTAGCACACCATACATGTATGGAGAGCCCGAACCTGTTGCACAGTATACATCAGGAATTGAGCCACCTGCTGAATCTATTGAGTAAACATGCCCTCCATCTGCATCAACACCAACAATCAACAGTTGAACCCAGTGAGGCCTGCCTGAGAGAATATTTGCTGTTAGGGTAGCTGCTCCCTTGACGGTCATTGGTTGTTGTCTGCGTAGTTCAAACAAAGCAACTTCTGCAGTCAAGGTTCTTGAGAGGGATTGTGCATGACCGACTAGTCCGGCAGTAGTTAGCGCTAGGTTATTGCCTATTTGGAATAATTTTTGCACCGATTTATTGGCAATGAAATGACCCATTGTCGCCCTGTGGTCTGCTCCAACGACAACTCCTCCTTTGAATGTAATACCTAATGTACTGGTTCCGGTTTTTAGCACGTTTGCGTTGTTATCCATCATCATCAATCTCTCCTAAAGTCGGCACCTTTTGAACATTGGCGCATAAAGGGCTGACCGCCAATCTATTTCAACATTAATATCGTTCAACAAAATTTCTGTAAAAATAGCCATAAATCTTTTTTTCTAATGCGAGTATTCTTGTGCTTAAGACTTGTCGCATACCACATGAAGAANAAAAAGGAGGATGACCCGCACCAGTCATCATTAGATTCTTTTTCTGATATCAAACTCCCAAGCATGCCAGATTTGGACAAACTTGCCAAAGCTGATAAATTAATCAAACAAAGTGAGCAGACTAAATCACCGTCAAATAGCTCGCTAAATACTTTTGAAATGCCTAGTATGAATACTACCAAAAAAACCAATCAAGTACCATCTGAACTTATCTTCCACAATTTAGGAAATAAATATCCAGACCCGCCAATTAAGTATGACAATAAAGGACTTGTAGTCCACCGGGCAGTACTAAACGACATTACTGGAACTTCTACCCTCCTTGATTGGTTGTCAGATGGACATGCTGCGATAGTTGAGTTGGGGCGCTTGATTAAACGAGATACCGAATTTAATTCAGCATTAAATTCAATGCACACTTTCATAGAAGGCGATCTTGGCGGTCAAATTATTCAGTTAACAGATACTAGGCTAATGCTTCTACCCCCCGGGTGCCGAGGCTTGAAAGGAGTTGANATGGAAGCATTTGCCGCCAGTGCAGAGGAATTAGGTCGGAGGCGATTGTAATTCAAGAGGCACCTGTAGACATCCCGTGTCCAATCTGCCACAAAGAAGGCAATGTCTATATGATTGCCCACATAGACGAAATACCATACTTTGGTGAACACACTCAAGTTACGGTCATGTGCCATAGCTGTGGATGGAAACAAACTGATTTTATTCCAGCAGAAGGTAAAAAAGCAGGATGTTGGAAATTACCAATAACNAACGAAAAACAGCTAAGATCTAGAGTAGTAAGATCTAGTTCATGTACGGTAAGAATACCAGAATTAGACCTACAAGTAAATCCTGGTAGCAGTTCGACTGGTTATGTATCTAATGTCGAGGGCGTACTCAATCGCTTTCTTGAAGTCATGAATACGGTACTTCGTGGTTTGCAATCTGATATTGAAAAGCAACTTGTTGAAGGGAANAAAGTAGATTTGACACAAATAAGCAAGGAAATTATCCAATTAGAATTATTAATTGACAACGTAAAGAATGCTGGTTTAGAAAATTCCTTAACAATTACCTTGGAATTTTTGGACCCACACGGCCATTCCATGATACTGGATGAGTCTGCAGTGGAGCGTGAACTTACCGATGAAGAAATTGCGGTATTACCAACCGGACCTGACCCTGCGGTTTTTTCTGCCTGATTATTTGGCATCGTCTGCCAAGAAACCACCGACTAAGTGACTGGTTTGGTCACGTAATTCTATGTGATTTGTCATCCATTCTGTGGCTTTATCAACACAAATTTGTTTCATTTCTCCGGCAAGAATTTTACCATTTCGGTAGTCGGAATTTAATTCAGCCAAATAATTATCATCATCTTCGAAGAAATACATCATGTATTGGTATGCAACATCAACATCAGGATTCCCGCCTAATCTTCGATGTTCTTCGATAGTTGATTGGCCACCTGAGTAGGCTTTACGAATTTTCTTTGTAATGACATCTAAATCGTCATTTAGGAATATTGTTGTTTTTGGTTTACTACTACTCATTTTATCNCCGGNCAGTCCAATTGCAAAGTGATGATAGGTAGATGAGGGGGCAAGTAAACCCATGCCGCCTAATTCGCGTTCAAATTCTAATAATTTAATCCGGATTTTGGCTTTATCTCGCTGAGTTGCACCAGGTATCACAATAGTTCCTTGCTTAGGATTAGAATTAATATCTGAAAAACCTAAGCCTGATAACT
This sequence comes from Methanobacteriota archaeon, assembly GCA_002726395.1. Lineage (GTDB taxonomy): Archaea > Thermoplasmatota > Poseidoniia > Poseidoniales > Poseidoniaceae > MGIIa-L1. The sequence goes on from PBTA01000004.1 coordinate 24,020, forward strand.
TATTCACAATTCCATGAAATACATCTGCAACCTTATTCCGGTCAATGCGTCCATTGGGTTGCTGCCCAAGAATCTCGGCATTTTCATCTTGTATTGAAAGACCAACAAGTAGTCCCGGGCCGTTATTGTCATTCACATTGAACCAATTTGACTTAGCAGCGATACCGCGAGTTAGTCTAAGATGAGGATCTTGATCTACACCAACTGGAACAACTATTGGTCTAAGACCGCCATGTTCTTCGGTTTGTGGGTGTAATATATCACCAACTTGAACCATCGGGGCTTGAAAATGTGCAAGGTTGGTATCACCTTTAAATCCGTAAATAGATTCAAATTCATTTAGGTTAGTTCGCTTGCCTAACTGAAAGCCTAATCTTTGAACAACGGACCGTGNAGATTGAAAATATACATTGGTTTTTTCTGGGTCTAAACCTAAAGCAGCATAGTTTGCCACATATTCCTGTAACGCGATTTCTCTCCCCTTAACCAGACCAATACCTCTAGTCGCTTGACTCTCCAAATCAGCAACTGCGATGGTAACGTCGCCACCAAGTTGTTGAAACCACTTGACTTGTTCGATAACCATAGAATGACCAAGATGCATTCTACCGCTAGGCATTAATCCTGTTAATACTCCGAAAGATTCGTTTGAGCTATGCGCATTGATGACCAAATCAAGATCTCTATGTGCAAAGACAATCCCACGCCTGTGAAGGTGTGAAGGGTTTGGTAATGTGATGTTAGAGAAATCTGATAATCCAAACTGGTCGATTATTCTTGAATAGTCCGTGGATTGGTTACTACTCCAAGGATCGATGTTTACTTTATCCGCAACCATAGCAATCCCCGCAATTGTTGTTTAATTGTTTTATTTCATCAAGGCTTCGATATAAATCAAGCGATAAAGGTCATTAGTTCTTATTTCACTTGGGGGCCAAGGGTCCGATACCTTCCCGTTTTAGTATCAATAACATACTAAGAATCACTGCAGAACCTATCGCAAAAGCCACATAGGGTATCCAAGTTGCTTCCGCATCTATTGGCCTTGGTTGGAGCAGCCAGGTAAAAACTAAATCATCTTGGTCAGCAAATCTCTTTGACCATTTGAACAAATCAGTTGTTTCATGGGCCGCTATTGTAATTGCGGCAGAATGGTTATTCCAAAATTCAGCGATGCCCATCACGTCATAAGTTGAATTAGTCACTGTGATTTGCACTTCCCGTTCATCTATTATGCTCAGTAACAAATACCCATCCTGAGATTGACTGTAACCTTCTTTCGTATGTCTTGAATCCGTGATGTCGTCTAATGGCAAATCATCTGAAGATATTGAGATAATTGTAGATTCTTCAATATCCAACATCCATGTTATTGGAATATTCCAACGCTCTGGTAGTAATTTGTCACATTGCTCAGTGGCAAGTGACTTGAAAGTAATAACATAATTTTCACCAACCTCACTTACTGAATGGTCAAATTCATAACACTTCTCTTTAGCCCAGTAGGACCATGCTTGTCCCCATGTAGTCAACCACGCATCTGCATCGTCACTGATGTAGTCTTCAATAGCTGAATCATGGCGAATTGTCGCTTCATTTACTCGCCCTATCCAGTATAGATTTACTAAACCACCTTCCGCAACAGCGTCCTTGACTGTGCCTACTGAGCCAACTATCTGCTCTAAACTACCACCGCGCCTACCTAAATTATACCAATCCCACAAATCAGCGGGAATGTCTGTGGAATTATGCCATGCTGTATATCCCAAAGAATTCGCATCTCCATGGACAACAAATCCCTGCTGTGAAATTATTTGGTGCTGTGCCATTGTAAGAGAATTTGGCGTATATGTAGACACCGGGTTCTCACCCCATAGACTTGCATCAACTCTTTTCTCAATATACTCTCTGCATTCTCCTGCCACAGCACCCGGATCGGAATTCCAAGATAACCCTGGAATCTCATAACAACCAAACTCATCTCCGTTATTGAGTCGCTCTGTAGCTAGAGAGGTGTTGAGCCAGCCGTCTTCATCCCAATTTGCGTCGGCAATAACGGAGGGAGAGAAAATCAAACCAAGCAATGAAAGAAGGATTACCGTCAAAATGCTGGCATTCTTCACAACAATCACTACCCGGGTGATTAATGGTCATTATCCTCAGTTTTGATACTTCGTATTGCAGGATTTTTGTAATTGTGTTGAAATCATTATATTAGGATTATATCTAAAGTAACAATCAAAGGTAAATCCCATTACGCAAAGATATGAACGACAGCCTCGATGAGATTCTCGAGGCATGGAACACTCTTGAGCCGCATTGGAAAATCACCCCACGCAATGGCGGGATAGCACCAACCCCCGGATACTCATTTATTCGATTTATTTTTTCACCAATAATTAGAGGTCTGATGAGGATAAAAATGTCCGGATCTGAAAGAATACCCAGCCGAGGTGCAACAATCTTTGCCGCCAATCATTTATCACATGTGGACCCAATATTGGTTATTGCCTCATCCGGAAGGAAAGTACACTATCTAGCAAAAGATGGGCACTTCAAAAATTTCTTCCTTCGTAAATTCATGAACCTTACTGGACAGATTGAGACTCAAAGAGAAGAAGGAGGAGACTTAGCACTTGCTTCGGCTGCTGATGTTCTTGAATCAAATTGCGCACTAGGGATTTTCCCAGAAGGCACCCGTTCTAAGAAAACTGAACAGCCATTTTTGCTTCCTGGCAAGACTGGGATAGCCAGACTTGCTGCCTCATTTCCACATTCAAACGTGGTCCCAATAGCACTACAAGGGACTAGACAAATGATGGCGCCTCAATCGGATAAATTACCTAAAGTATGGAAGCCAATAAAAATTAATTATGGTAAAAAGATTTCGTGGTTGGAATGGCTCAGTAGCAGTGAGGGTGGAGATATGTCCGCAGAGCAGATAAAAGTCATGGCAACATTAGAGAAACATGAAATAAAATCATCTATTGCTGTACTCTATAGAAAATTTACCGACCAATTAATGGCCAGTATTGGCGAATTAGGTGCACCCTAAATGCTACTGTTCAGCAAAATTATGAGTAATAAAATTAGAAAATTATCAAAGGCTTCCTTCCATTGGTTAGGCTGGCGACATCATGCAAGAATATCTGAATTTAATCCGACGAATCTTGGATGAAGGGGAACAAAAGGGTGACAGAACAGGCACTGGTACTCTTTCAGTATTTGGTCACCAAATGAGATTTGACTTAGCGGAAGGATTTCCTATGGTAACTACTAAAAAGTTGCATCTCAAATCAATAATTTATGAATTACTGTGGTTTCTAAAAGGTGATACAAATGTGAAGTATCTCCAAGATAATGGCGTTCGAATTTGGAATGAGTGGGCCGATGAGAATGGTGACTTAGGCCCGGTTTATGGTAAACAATGGCGGCACTGGGAATCAAAAAATGGTACAATAATCGATCAAATTACTGGCGCCATCGATATGATAAAAAATAATCCAAATAGCCGCAGAATCATTGTCTCTGCCTGGAATGTTGGAGAGTTAGAGGAAATGGCTTTGATGCCATGTCATGCCTTTTTCCAATTCCATGTGGCAAATGGCAAACTCAATTGTCAATTATACCAAAGAAGCGCAGATGTATTTCTTGGAGTGCCATTCAATATTGCATCCTATGCTTTACTTACTCACATGATGGCTCAAGTTTGCAATCTTAAACCCGGAGCATTTGTCCACACAATTGGTGATGCGCACTTGTACAACAATCATCTAGAACAAGCTCGGTTACAAATCACTAGAAAGCCAATGAATTTGCCAAGTTTAAAGCTTAATCAGGATATTGTTGATATCGATGACTTTAGATTTGATGATATCGAGGTAATAAATTATCAGCATCACCCACATATTTCAGCGCCGATTGCTATCTGAGTTGTTGATATGATAATAATGATATATGCTTGTGATGAAAATAATGCCATTGGCAAAGATGGTGATTTGCCATGGCGGCAATCCACTGACTTGCAGCATTTTAAATCAATAACAAGCGGTGGAACAATTGTAATGGGTAGAAAAACTTGGGAAAGTTTGCCCGGAAAGCTACCCAACCGTAGGCATGTCGTTTTGACCAGAGGAATTAGGACTGATGTTGAAACTGCTACATTTGATGAAATAATGGAGATGGCAAAGTCTCAGGATTTATTTGTCATTGGCGGAGGTGAAATATATGAATTATTTTTGCCCCACGCAGAAATTATCCATCGTACAATTATTCATTGTATTGTTGAACAACCTGATACTTTTGCGCCAGAAATTGATGATTCAATATTTGCCACAATGGAGAATAACTTTGTTGAAAAATCACCACGTGATCAATACGACATGACTTTCCAAAAACTGTCTAAATAAACAATAATTACTCATTTTTGTACTCTGTTACTCTAACGCCTAGACGACCAGTAAGGGCCTTTCTTTGCATTATTCGGGCATATTTCTTTTCAAACGCTGATTTCAAATCGATTTCCATTGCGATAGAATGACCCATAAGTAAAATCATTATATCTGCCATCTCTTCAGCACATTCCTCTAATGGTTTGCCTTTGGTTATAGCAGCAGAAAGTTCACCTAATTCTTCCACAGTAAGAGCTATGCGATAACCCATATCATGACCATTTTTACCTGCAAAGTCATGTTTGTGATGGAATTTAGCAACTTTTTTCATCATTGTTTCCCATTCGTTGCTCGGCTCGTGAGCCACCCAATCCTCGACATTCAAACCTTCCATGAAAAGATTGTAACGAAGGTACAGAATAGTTCTTACTCATGCCTCAAAATAGTGAATAGGGTTTGAAAAACTGGCTCTAAGCGTTCATTAGCTTGCGCAGAGACTTGTTGGTGTGATAGTTCGGCACTTCTATCGCCTGGTTCTCTACCTGCAGCCCAATTTGATGAGATACAGATTGCTGAATATGGTATATTCAATTCATTGGCGAGTTTTACTTCTCTTGCCATAGTCATACCAACCATATGACCACCAAGAAGACCAATTGCATCTACCTCAGCTCTTGTTTCGAAATGAGGTCCTTGAGCAAGCCAGTAAGTGTAATACATCCGCTCATTAGAATCGTCAAATCCTTGGGATCTTCTTAATCCTGATTCTAACTTTTTGTTTAATTTAGTTGAGAATGGTTCCGTAACTGAGGTGAAAGTCGCAAACTCTTCGCTATAGGTTGAAGCAACACCACTAAAATCAATGTACTGGTCGGCCAAAGCCACCTTACCCGGAGGGAAATCTGCTTCTAGTGTTCCAACTGAACAAACAGAGATTATTACATCACAGCATGCTTCTTTCAGAGCGGCCATATTGGCCTTATGATTAATTGAATGCGGCGGTTTGTTTGCTCGGTCACCGTTGTGATGTCGTTGCAAGAAAAATAATTCCTTATCGTCATCATTGCCAATTATGTTAATCGTCATGCATTTTAGTGGCACTTCCCCAAATTCAGTCTGTACGATTACATTGTCTGTTCTTTTTTCGAACATGTGGTATTCTTCATTTGGCCCGTCTTTAAACTTAAAATCAACCAGACCTGTACCGCCAATAATGCCAATGCGATCCATTAGGCATCACCAATAGAATGGTTGGTTATTCCTCTAGTCGGGCTATTAAATCGGCTTTCTTACCGGATACTGGTTTTCCAGCAGCCTTTAGAAGTTCCTTCAATTCTGCAACAGTCATGCTGCTGTAGTCAACTGCTCCAGCGGCCTCTTCTTTGGTATCTTCAACCTCAGATACTGCTTCAACGACTTCTTCTACAACCTCTTCAGTCTTCTCTGATTCTGGTTCCATGGCTTCTGCTGCATCAAGAATAGAAGGAGTTGCTTCTTCTTCTTCCATTGCTTCTGCTAGAGCAGCAGCTTTCTTAGCCTTGAGTTCCGAGGCCGTTCTTGCTTCCTCCTCATGGATTTCGTCTAGAGTTGGACCTTTTTCGTTGACTACACCTGTTTGCAATAATTGACTTTTTCTAATTGAAATCGACTTTATTGGGTAAATTGGCTTCACTGCCTTCCTTACATCTTCTTCAAGTTCTCCACCTAGAATAGCCTCTTGCAACTTTGCGTAGGTGTTCTTAGCAGCAAAGCCAAGAAGTAGTTCTCTAGTCTTGGAGCGCATAGCTTGCTTGACTGAAGTTTGAACTCTCTTTTGGGTTATAATCAATGGTTTTAATCTAACTAAGTAACCATCAGTAGTTACTACGTCAACAACGTCGTCTACTTTACCACGGTATCTGCGTATTTGTCTTCTGATGTGATCTGTTTGGTGGTGGTGGCCGATGAAAGTGGTTAGTGCATCTTGCCCTACACACTCATCGACACGAAACCTAAGGATGACGTGCATCTTAGTGAAGTCGCCATTGAATTCTTGCAAAGTCATTTCATAGACTCTGCCCATAATATGTTCATCTGACTCACCGATTGTCTCTCCGATATTCTTGAAATCCCATGGATGTCGAGGCGCACGAATAGTGTACCATCTCTTTGTCTTCCACTTGTCACGCTGTTTACGTGCTGCTGCACGTGCCTTTGCACTCACTTTCTTTGCCATCGATATCAACTCGGTTAGTCTTGCGGGGGCTACCCCACTTGCAGGTTGCCGACTGACCCCCCCTATTTCAAAGGGACTATTGGAATGAAGCATTAATATTTTACAATATTCAACAAAACTCTTCAACAACCAGTCCACCCGTCAGCCATGGGCATACACCACGTAAGTTGTCGAGTTACTGCCAGCGGCGTGGATGACACAAGGTCGATTACTGATTCATTGGAGTGGTTAGCAGGTGATGATGCAGAAATAATTGTCGATAAATCAACCTCTTATCACGGTTCAAAGGTATACCTCATGTATTTTAAACTAACAAAAAATAAGACGGTAAAACAATTCATCAACAGGTTAAATGAAGTAGATACCTCGTTAATATCACAGACTTTATCAGAAAAAATAGACGAAAACAACACTCTTCACCTAAGGTTTTGCTTGGATTCGTTAATCGGAGGGCAGCTTTTGATCATAAATTCTACGCAAAAGTCAGTTAAATGTAATATTAAAATTGAAGTCTATCCTGGTATGACCGCTGAAGGAGAAATAAACAAAATTTTGTTTCCTGCATGAGTACTATTTTGGTCACCCTTAACATTACGACAATTCACAAGGGGTTAAGTATCCCAAGTTCCACGGGAGGAACGAGGAGAAATTATGACCCATGTTGTAACTACCACGTGTGTAGACCACAAGTACCAAGAATGCGTAGCAGTTTGTCCTGTTGACGCTTTTAGAGAAGCCGAGACTTACCTAGTTATTGACCCAGACGAATGCATTGATTGCGGCGCTTGTGTCCCTGAATGCCCGGTAGATGCAATCTTTGCAGACACCGATGTTCCTGATGAAGAAGAGCACTGGATTGACCGCAACGCAGACGAATCAATAGATGCAGAAGTAGCAGAAGGAGAATCTCCGGTTCTCGCAGATTAATTCAAGGTAGTGATATCATGTCAGATTTGGATTTTACCCAGTTCCGTAGCGGCAGCGAACTTTTGAAAAGAGGCTTTGCTAGAATGCAACAAGGTGGCGTCATCATGGACGTCGTTAACGCTGAACAAGCCGCAGTGGCTGAAGATTCTGGTGCTGTAGCAGTAATGGCGCTAGAGAGAGTTCCGGCTGATATTAGAAAACAAGGTGGCGTTGCGCGGATGAGTCATCCAGACATGATTCAAGGCATACTAGATTGCACATCAATACCAGTCATGGCTAAATCAAGAATCGGCCACGAAGGCGAATCTAGGATTCTTGAATCCATGGGCGTCGACATGATTGACGAATCAGAGGTCTTGACCCCAGCAGATCCATTCTTCCACATCAATAAGAAGGACTTTGAAATACCGTTCGTTTGCGGAGCGACTGAACTCCCTGAAGCAGTACGCCGTATCTACGAAGGAGCAGCAATGATTAGAACCAAAGGCGAGGCAGGGACTGGCAATGTTGTCGCTGCAGTCACCCATGCTAGACTAATCGACCAAGAAATAAAACAATTACAAAATCTCGAGCATGATCAATTAGGCGTCGCTGCAGATTCAATAATTTCCAGATACAAAGTATTAGCACAAAAATCAACCCTTCCGGGTACCTATGAAGTTACTCCATTTGGAGCAATTGATGATGAAATGCACCAAGAGGTGGTGCAAATACTATCAGAAATAAAAGAAATCCAACGTCTCCCAGTAGTGACATTTTCCGCTGGTGGAATCGCCACTCCTGCTGATGCATCACTGATGATGCGCATGGGCATGGATGGAGTGTTTGTTGGCTCGGGAATTTTCAAGTCAGATGACCCAAAAACTATGGCTGATGCAATTGTTTTGGCTACCGCACATTATGATGATGGTGCAAAAGTGGCTGAAGCAATGGCGATGACTCTTGGAGAGCCTATGAAAGGTGACGAACTAGAAACCTTGGAAGTAAGATTAGATCAGCGTGGCTGGTAATCATTCAAGAGGAGTATCAATCCCCTCTTCACCAAGAGTCCATTTTAGAGTTTTGACTACTCCCTGTAATGCTTTGTGAGTTCTGGCTGCTTCTTTCATGCCGTCTAAATCTCCGCTCTTACGGCATTGTTCATACCATTGCTTCCATTGAACTAAACGCCCTTCTGCATCCTCGAGCATTTGTTCAATCTCTGCCCACGTTCGATTATAGGACCTGTATGGGATTGAAGGCTCCTCACTCATCTCTATCAACTAGCCCTACAACAAGTCATATTTATTCAATACTATTAACTAACTATGAATCAATTTTTTTCTCGCAAAAATTAGCGTTATTTTCGATAGACACATTATCGCCAACAACACAGCCTGTCAAAGAACAATCAGAGCCTATCTTAACATTATTACCAACAACTGAATTTCTAACTATAGTGTTATCACCAATTATTGAGTGATTCATTATTAGACTATTTTCAATCCGACAATTTTTACCAACTAAGGCTTGATGGCATATTACGCTTTCAATAATTTTTGACTGGGTTTCAGCGGTATCAAAAACATAGCCGCTTTCAGGGGTTAATTTACCGGGTGGAATGGTGAACGGCAGTTCCATGCGTTTAGCAATTAGTTCGTTTTGAGCTCTTATCAGTTCGCTTGGAGTCCCAACATCAAACCATAGGCCATCTAACTTCATAGCGTATAGTGGCCATCCAAGTTGCAATAATTTTGGGAATAATTCCTTGCTAAAATCATACTTTGTGTCAAATGGAATATATTCTAGAACCTCGGGTTCAATAATGTATAACCCAGCATTTATTACATTACTAAAGGCATCTTCTAAAGAGGGTTTTTCTAAAAACTTAGTAATGTACCCTTCAGACAATTTTGCGTCAATTTGGCCGTTTAATTGACTAGACAAACCAACAATCCCAAACTGTGTGGGATCTTCAACCTCCCAAAGCGCCATTGTCACCTTAGCATTGGATAACTTGTGAGCGGCAATTAAATCTTCTAAATTTGAAGATAGTATAGCATCGCCAGAGGCTACAATAAAAGTATCAGTTAGCCTATTTTGCAACAATTTGACGCTACCTGCAGTGCCCATTGGCCTATCTTCATTGCTAACAGAGAATTTACCAGGTTTGTTATGATTCCAATCTTCAACTAAAGAAATCAAACCTTCACCTTGATAGCCAGTAGTCAAAATTACTTCATCTATACCTGCGTCAAGTAATGCATCACTTACGTAACCGATTACTGGTTTACCTAATACTTGAACTAATGGTTTCGGTCTATTTGCAGTTAACGGATAAAGCCGAGTTCCTTTGCCCCCGGCCATGATAACGCCAATCATATTGACACCTATCTTCTTCTAGAAACATCAACTCTTCGCATGTTTTTCTTTTTATCCGATTTCTTTGATTTAGATTTCGAAACAAAATCCTCGTTGCTCAAGCCACCAAAAGTAATCGAGCCAGTCGACAATAGTGAATTGGTTAGTAGTTCGGCAACTTCTTCAGATTGCGCACCTGTTTTCATCTCTTTCTTAACCGATGCATTATGATCTGTCAACCAAGACTTACGTTCTTCACGTACCGATTTTAGTTCGTCTCTGGCTTTGTTAACATCAACCATCAATTCTTCTATCTTTGCGTGTACTTCGTTAGCCTTCTCTTTTAGCTCAACAAATTCGGTGTGGAATCTGTCACCTTCTGATTTTAGGAAATCACGATGAGCAAATGCCTCATCCACTTCAGGTGTCTTGGCATTTAGTCTCTCGACCGCTTCAATCATTGAATTGTGAGCAGCATCCGCCTCGGCTTTGAGGGTTTTAATTGCAGAATCAATGTCAGACATATCAACTTCAACCATTTTGAATTTAGTGACCTCTGGTTCTAATTCCTCAATTCTCTTTGAAAATTCTTTAATTTTCTTAACCATTTCTTTTTCCTTGTTAACACCAACAGAGGTGGTTTCAAATCTCTTTTCAAGAGAGTCTACTTGCTGCTTTAGCTCAGCATATTCTGCAGTAGCAGACCGCTTTTGGGTGCGATCTTTTCTTTTCCCCTTTATTTGTGAGATTAGATCTCGCATTTGGCTTTGAATGGCATTACGCTTTTCCTTAAATGATTTAATTTCAGCACGCATTGCTCTTACTTCAGCGATAAATAATTCAATTTTCTCTCGATGTTCTTTGTACTGTGATTGTACTGAATTTCTTTTCTCTGCTGAAACTTTAGCCTGAGCGTTGAAGTTATTGCGAGTCTCTCTCATCTTACGAACCTTGGACTCCATTGCATGGAGTTTTTCACGAAGTTCTGCGTCTGGCTTTTCTTCGCCCTCATTCAACTTCCCGCGCATGGTTGGTCGTAAGAGTTCTCCATTTCAAATCTACGCTTTGAAGTAATTGTCTCTAAACGATGATAAATGTCAATAATGTAGACGAAATTATGGTACCAGCCAGACCGATTATATTGAAAACCAGTGAACTTGCAACTCGTATTCTCTCCTTAAAAACCGAACGTATTCTTACGTTCATCTGAGAACCAATTAGCAATTCACCACTCACTTCTTCAAGCCTTACCGATACTGTTGCCTCCCCAAATCTTTCTGGCAGTAGCGACTGCCAAGCAACCGTTCCGTCCCTTAGAAGGGCAGACATGATTGCTAGAATATCATCGTCACCTGATTGCGACAATGGCACTCCCTCTGCTGGCCACCATTGCTTCTCTCCAGGTTTGAGGCGATAAGTCATTGCGATATCATGCGGCCTAAAGTCTGGTGATTGAACTCTTAAAACAACAGTTCTTGTCTCATCGGATAGATTGTGCATGTAGGTAAACAAATTAGCCTTTCCATACACAACATTTTCCATATCAACTTCAAATATTATTTCATCTTTAATTGATTTTCTTCCTGCTGACAAATCTTCTTCAATTCTGCCAATCATCCGGAAAAAGGCTGGACACTGAGATTCTATATAATCGATGATTTGTAACCATTCTTCTATGGTAAAAACTTCATGATTTTTAATAAATTCAACTCCTGCCTTGGTTAAAATCTCGCCAAACTCTGAGTAGACTGACGACAAGTCTAGACCTTGGGAATGCTTGTAAAAAGTCATCATCATTTTTTCTCTAGCAAATCTTGGTTCTACACCTCTTTTGACATATGTTTCAACATCTTTGACAAATCTTTCGTATTCAGATCTCAGCAACGGATCTAATTGTGATTTTACCAAATCTGAAAAAACCATATCAAGAGTTGAAGGGTGGACAGGTGAACTGTACGCTTCTAACAGACCTGTTCTTTCAGCCATATTGAAATTTGATGATCTTGTTGCAATATGTTGCCCAAGGGAGAGCATGGTAAGTGAAAATGACAATGCCAGTAAATTCTTACCCATGTCACTTTGTATCCCGTAAAACGCAATAGCAGACAAGGCGGATATTGCTAGTAGAGAACTTACCAGCGAAAAGAAATGTTTTGTTACTGAACGCTTTATTGAGTCTTCAAGCGGTTCATACCCATGTAATGATTTAATCGATAAATGCTTTGATTGAGCTGCTTTAACTTCTTGCTCAAATGATCTAATGGTCAGATTAACTCGGTGCCGATGGAGGGCTAACGCGAGTATGTAACCAAGTAAGATAACAAATACCAACGCCACGAGAATAGTTGAAAAACTCTGATTTAAAGTTGGTTCAATGAAACTATCCCACCAATCTGGTGACGAATTAGCATAAGCCCATGCGCCAAAAAAGGTGAGAATTGCAAACCCAGGCAAGAATAACAATAGCCTAAGTCCAAAAGATATCAATTGACGATCAAATGCGTATAAAAACGCTTCATTATTCCATTTCCTAATTTTTTTGATGGATTTATTACTCAATGCTTTAACTGTGTCCGAAAATGTTTGTTCTAAATCAGAATTAGCAATATTTTCATCATCACTGACCAATTCATCTTGAACCTCCGAGTCAAGAGGCTTGTCAGTGATTTTATCAGCACCCATGATTAGACGAAGTCGACACCGTTCTAAAGTGTTGAGTCAAATAAATGTAGATTAATGACTTATTATCAATTTTGAAGCTATATCGTTGTGCAATTGAATGTCTGAATCATTACAATGGTAACTATTGTCTCCAATTTTACTAATCACGTCCCCAATTGTGATATCAAATTGTTCAACGATATCAGTCACCTGTTTACCTAAAGCAATAATTTTGACAATACCGCTGTTGCCGACTGCTAAATTTGCTAGTGAACTGAGGCCAGAATTTGATTTAGTTACTCTTTCTTCGATATCATAAGACATATCTGGGATTGAAGTGCCACTAGGATCTTTTTTAGGATTGTCAAGATATATCGTTAATGCTACTTCTAAATCATCATCAATCGCATGTTCGAGTCGACACGCTGTTGAATGCTGATTGCCATCAAAGGGTAAATGTTCCAACAAAACCTCTGCTAACCTATGTCTACGCTTCATTTTTTTCCCATGAATAAGACCTTGCTCTGTTAAACTTGAACCCTTGTAAGGAACATAGTCCAAATATCCCTTAACTGCCAGTCTCTGCACCATTTCAGTAGTAGATGCTGGAGTGACACGTAAAGCCTCTGCAAGGTCACCAGTGCGCACTCTTGATATCGGATCTTTTTCGTAAAATTGGTACATCATCTCTAGATATTCATCTTCAAACTCTTGGAAGTGGCCGCTTGACACAATAATCCCGAACCTGACTTGTTATTCAAACTTCACTATCTGATGATTTGAAAATAGTCTTGCAAGAGGGGCACCTAACAGAGCCCTCATATGAACTTGGAATGCGCAAGCTTTGAGAACAATCTGGGCATGAAATCTCAACCTTACCATCACTTGGAGATTCGATAATTTCTTCCTCTTGTTCGATTTCTTTAGTGGAATCTTCCACTTCAAAACTACTAGAGCAGTCCGGGCACTTAACATTACCAGAATAATCCTCAGGGATACGTAACTGCCTGGAACATTCTGGACAACTTATTTCAATTTTAATCGATGACAGTTGTATTGGTTTTTCAGTGCCAGAAATAGTTGGTTGCTTAGCTTGCGGCTTTACCTTGGTTGGGTCGCGCAGCCTAATTAGCAAAATTACTACTGCTCCAACTGCCAAACCACCAAGAATTCCTCCCCAAGGGATTGAGGCCTCCTCGGAATCTTGTTCAATCACACTTGAGACAAACTGGCGATCAATACTTTTTGAATCATCACCGTAATCCCATTTGCAGTTAAGAGTCACCTCACTACCATCAGGCCATGAAAAACTGAAAGTTACTGAAGTAGATTCACCACTATCCAAACTGTTAGTTGGTTTTTGATCCAAAATTTTCCCGCTTTGGGAATAGAGTATTAAATTTCCATTTGGACCTGGAATATCACCGTTATTTGACAAAGTTACGCTAACAGTAGATTGTTGACCATAACTTGGTCGATTTGGATTAGATTGACCAATAAATTCGATTTCATAACTAGGCCTATGGTCAGGGACTGATTTAGTATAAGATGAGAATGATGATTGGGCAGTCCAGTTAGCCTCTTGAACTCGAATTATAACAAAATCTGCAGGTATTTGTCCCATGTTAATTTGCCCTACAGTATTTCCTGGCTCCAATATCATATCAACATCGAACATTGTGGTTTCCTCAGACAAATAGGAGTAACCAATTTTGATATTTACCCCTCGCTCTATACCATTGGAAAGATTAACCGACCATGAAGCCTCAATGCCATCATCAGTATTCCAAGCAACCTCGGTGAATGTGAACTCTAGTGTTTGCCTTTGAGCTACAGGAATGAATATCGAACCAAAAAGGTCCCCTAGTGTATCACCATCGGTTGAATACAATGACCAATTAAGTGATTGCTGGCCAACTTGATTTAATGGCATAGTTAGAGTAACTTCTCCCGCCTCTCCGGGTTGTAAAATGACAGGTTGCCCCTTTATAGTAATGCCATTTGATTCTATTTTTAATGAGGCATTACCGGCAATCTCTCCTGAATTTCTAATCAATAAAGAAAGCTCTACTTCATCTCCTGCGTGCCAAGGTCCACCCAACGCAGAGGGAGAGAGACTTCCAGCCAATTCAAAAATCGCAGATTCTACATTTATCTGAATTGATGAAATATTATTGGAAGAAGCGTCAATCCTTTGACCTGATAAATCACAAATTATCACACCCGGTTTTGTCACCACAGAGAGATTGATAGAACGGTTTGTTTGAGGTTCTATGGCTACAAAGGAATCATTTATTGATTCACCATTAAAATTACACTGCAGCACTCCGGCAAAACTGACCGTGCCGTTATTGTAAACTATAGTTTCAATTTCAAGCATCTCACCTGCGACTAAATTTGCCTCATCAAAAAACATGTCGAGTTCTATTATTGGTAGTGGTGGTGGCTGAACATAAATCGTAAAGTTTCTGTAGTTGTCTTCAACGTATGAATCCACTTCGCCGTCTAATTCGATCATAACAACTATGTCACCCTCGAAAAACTGATTTGTCGAATTATAATTAATTATCACGGTTTGAAAATTATTTACCTGAAATTGCTGTGAAGTTCCTTCTTCTAGGGTATCACTACTTACTAGTGTTATGTTAAGTGAACCTGTCCAGTTAAAATCACCGTTATTGATTATTGGAATTTGAATTTGCAAGTAGTCACCGTCTGAAATCGTATTATTTCCAGTCGGAACATTACTTGCGTCAACCGAGTCAAAAAGTATCGAACTAGTAGGCGCAATCGAGATGTTTAATGGATTTAGTCGGTGTATTGTTCTTTCAAAGTCAATTGAGTGAGTTTGTGAGGTCACACCAACATCACCTGTTAATCCGACAATAATTACCGTATATCCAATATTCAAGCCAGTTATGTTAATGGAAATTTGTTGATTGCTAGATTCCGATAAATTAAAATCAATACTTTGATTTGATAATAACAAGCCATCTAAACTTTGCATTTCGTAATAAATTGACCCCTCATAATATCCAGTTGAACTCTGGCCAAATGAATCAATATCAAATTCTACTACAAAGTAAGAATCATTAGTAGCCTGGAAATCTGTGAGGTTAATGGTTGAATTAGATATCAATACTCCATTACCACCTGCTGCTACAGTTGGTAGATTTACTAATAGTATTGCTAGCACAACTAAGACGCTAAATTTTGGGAATACTGTGTCTGAGTCCCCCGCCATATTACCCGCTAATACTGAGGGTTCTTGACCTTCACGCCGTAGTTAACTTCTGCGCCATGTTTTTCAACATTGAATTTTACCACCGAGGCGTGACACCCAAGGACTTGATGGATGTGAGACCAGAAGTCCTCACTAAATTGATACTCCACAAGCGGGAGAGGATAACTGAATCTTTGCCACAATTAATTGCTCAAACGGGTGATGAAAAGCAAAGTGCCGAAAAAATGGCACGTAGGGCACGCACTCAAAAAGAAGGTCTAGAAAGTAAAATTTCTGGATTGAAAATTGAAAGAAAACAAATTATTACCGCAATTCAAGAAAATCCCCGTCTAGGTAAACTAAACAAAGAGCAGGAATTGGAATTAACAGGGATTATGGACTCACTATCGATGATCGATATTAGTGTAGAAAAATTTACTGAAAACTTAGCATACCTATCACAAATTATCGCTTCGTTGGAATCAGATGAAGAATTGTCTACTAAGTACACTCAATCTGTCAAAGCAAACATTGCTTTGGGTGAACTAACTAAAGATTACACCAGCGCTTTAGCAAAATGGAATGAAAAGGAAAGCCTGCGTAGGAAATTGGAATCTAAGTTTACCAAATTATCATCCTCATTAGCGGAATCAAAAACGGCTGCAGAGTTCTGGCAATCTAGACTGAATGATGGCTTTGATCAACTGTTAATTGACGCTAAAAGAGTTGCAGATGGCGGACCATCTAGTAGACAAATACATCGCACAAACCGAAAGAAAAATATCAACAGGGGGGCATAATTTGCTAACTGACTTTGAGCGAGTAAACTTTGACATAGCTAAGATTGAATCTTGGCCATATGTCACTGCTTTGAAGACGGGAGGTTCAGATTTATCGAAAATAATCCTAACCCCTGAAAATACCAAACATCTGGAAGCAGAAATTTTGAAATTTGTCGCAACTCAAAAAACCTCAGAGAATTTATTAAAGCGAAGAAATGGTATCACAAAACACTTGACAAAAGTGCTAACGAATAAGTTCCGTGGCTCAAAGTTATCCACCTTTGGTTCCTTTGAATCTGGGCTTAATCTGATAAATGGAGATATTGACTTATGTTTACAGTTCAATGGTGAAAAGCCCAAAAAAGTTCTAAAGAAAATCGCTAGAATGCTCAATGAAGACGGAATGGATAATGTCAAATTAATTACTACTGCAAAAGTACCAATTGTCAAATTTATTGACAGCCAATCGAAAATTCCTGTAGATATTTCGATAAATAATAGTCTTGCAGTTTACAATACCGAACTTCTTCGCAGATACTCAACATTTGACCCTAGAGTTAAGCCGTTCATAATTTCAATCAAACACTGGGCAAGAAACCGTGGAATATCAGACGCTGCCATGGGAACATTTTCCTCCTATGCCTGGACTTTGATTGCGATTAATTATCTTCAGTCATTAGACCAAGAAGTACTGCCAAATTTATTGAAAAAAGATGGTTCAGATACTGTTACAATAGATGGAACAAAATATGACATAGGAATGCATAGTGATAAAGAATTGAACTATGATAGTAAAAACCAGAGGAATACTGGAGAGTTATTGAGTCACTTCTTTGAAACAATGGCTAAAGATTGGCCATGGAATAATGGAGTAATATCGGTTGGCTCTGGTAAAATATTAACTAGAAAAGAAAAGAATTGGGTTGCTATTAAGCCCTACATCAGTGACGCCATTCAAGACTCTGAAATTAAACGTCTAGGTAAATTCTCACTACCGGTAGAAGATCCCTTTGACAATAAACATGACTTGGGTCGAGTGCTAGATGTGGAAGGAATTTTTGAGATTCGCGATGAAGTCCTAAGGGCTTATCAATTAATTTCAGAAAGTGCTAATTGGGATATTA
Organism: Methanobacteriota archaeon; assembly: GCA_002726395.1. GTDB lineage: Archaea > Thermoplasmatota > Poseidoniia > Poseidoniales > Poseidoniaceae > MGIIa-L1. The sequence continues at coordinate 41,683 of PBTA01000004.1, forward strand.
TCTCGGAAATAAAATACCCTGAAATAACTCCAAATGAGCCACAACTAGACTTATTTGATGATTTACGAAACCAAGACGATGACAAAACTAAGCGTGATTTGGAGTCACTATATGCACAATTAAAAGAGATCGAAAAGAGTGTTTCGGTTAGGGAAAGTGAACGCAATGAAGCAATTAAAATGTCCAAAGCATTACGAAGAAATTCTGAATTGGCCAAAGAACAAACAGGTCTATCTTCAGAACTAAGGCCAAGACGCTCTAAAATAGATGAATTACAAAGTAAACGCGATTCCTCAAATAATCACTACATACCAGTACACTTCATTGAGGAAGAAATTTCTAGAGTTTATTCACTGTTAACAACCGAATCGTTAAATCGAGTTGAGATGAACCTAGAAAAAGAAAAGCAAATGTTTTCTTGGTTCTTTGAATTACAAAGCATGTATGAACATTCCAAACTAACTAGAAAATACCATCGTGAATTCTTAAAAATACTAGAACAACAACAACAATCAATTGAGCATATCAAAGACATACGACAAGAAATGATTGAAATTCAGTCGTTTGGAAAGTTCACTGATTTTGATGATTTGGCTATGAAACTACTCAAGGAATTAAATCCTCTAAAAAGAGAACGCAGAAATCTGCGAAGAGAAATTGGTCGTCTAGAAGCTTGGTTAAGAAAACAAACTCATTTCAACAATAATAAGAACTCTAGAAATAAAGGAAAAAGAAGAAAATTTGTAAATAATCGTAAAGTTGATGATGTCAAAAGTAAAGTTGTTTCAGGAGATTCTTTTTCTTTACAAGACCTCGAAGTATTACTGAAAAACGGTGGACTAAGTTCGGTAAATCAGCCAAAAGGAAAATCCGATAAAAGTAAAAGGAAGCCAAAAAAGAATAATCATACAGTTACGCCTCAAAGAGGTAAAAGAGGTAAATCTTCTAAAAATCAATAACAATGGGAGAAATTCTAGTGAGTCAGTTTTCATGGATACTTGGCCCTAAACCCGAGGATATGCCTGAAACTTGGAAACTAAGAATCAGTCAACTGTTCAAACAAGAAACTGGTGAATCATACACAGATTCAACATTTAATATGCTCAAAATTCCACAATGGGAGGGTAATCGTCTATTGATTGATCATCAAAAATACCCAAGTCCAGATTCTCTAATAGGGGTCTTATGGGCAAAACAAATATTGCAAGACAGAGTTAGAATTGTAGCCTTAGTAATTGATAATCAGCATCAAGGCGAGGGACTTGGGTCAAGGGTAATAGAAGACTTATTTTCTATATCAAGAGCAATAGAGAGAAATACAATTCAATTAGAAGTGAGAGTATCAAATATACGAGCTCAGAGATTTTACCAACGTTTTGGTCTAAACATCCATCAAACGATTGCTAATTACTACTCAGACGAAGATGGATATGTCATGATGGGGACAGTATAGAATTATACACCTAACCATTATGTCAAACCATGGAAGAGTTTGTGGTGTCTGACTTATGCCAGTCAAAAGACATCCAAAGCGTTGCTCTGCTTGACGGGGATGGTTTTGTTAAAGCCATAAAACCAAACCAAGAAAAAAATAATCATCTTATGTCGCAATTAGGTAACAGCCTAAACAGTTCTAATGAATTTGAGTCAACTACTTTGATTACCGATAAACACATTATTCTAGTTCAGAGATTGGAAAAAAATTACACCCTCATAGCATTTTGTTTAGCAAAGTGTAATCTTGGTGGAATTAGACATCAAATATCTGTCGCCACCGACAGACTGAATGCCTACCTCAAGACAAGTTCTTCATGAGTTGATTAGTTCTGCCCTATTAACAAAATATCAACCATTAAATGGGGGATGTCAGTCCCAATGGAGTGTAAGGTGGCAATCTTACACAACAAGGTGAGTTTAGTAATGGCAGAAATCAATCAAATTCTCGAAGAAAAAAAGAATATGGTGAATGAAAAAGCAACAACATTTCGTGAAACAAGAGATGAGTGGAATAAGAAGTCAAAAACTCATTCCACCGCCAGAAATGAATTAAATGCCGAAGTCAAAGAATTGATTGTTCAAGTTCGAGAGCAAAGAGATATCAGAGAACAAATGAACGAACTAGTTCGAGAAAAGAAGCAAATTCGACAAGACGCAAATGTCAAGGTGAAAGAAATTAAGACCAAACTTGATGTGTCTAAAGGTGGTGCTCCTGAACAAGATAATCAAAGAGGGAGAAGAGGTCAAAGACCGGTTACACCACACACCCTAAAGCGGGAACTTCAGAGACTTGAAAGAGAGTTTGAGCAAGGCCGACACACTGGTAAGAATGAAACCAAGGTCATGAAAAGAATGAAAGAAATTAGTTCCTTACTCAAAAAGATGAATTCCGTCGACGATAAAAATGACGACATGAAATCACTGCGAGATGACTTAAGAGCTGCATTAGCAGAGCAAGAGGAAGCTCATGAAGAAGTTCAAAATGCAGCAAATGCAGCACAAGAAGCACACGAATTAATGCTACAATGGAACAAGGAAGTTGATAAGCAAAGAGAAAAGGCTGAATCATGCCACAGAGAGTTACGGAAGTCTAAGAAAGAAGCGGACAAAGCTCACCATTTGTACATTGTATCGCTTCGTTGTTTACATTCAGCCCAAGACATACTATCTGCAATATCTGGAACTGGCAAAGGAAATAGCAAGTCTGGAGCAAGAGTAGAGGTTCAAGATTTGATGAGTAAACTTATGTCTGGAGATACATTATCTACTGAAGAACTTATGCAATTACAGAAATTTGACTGATGTCAAACATCAAATACCGTCTGTAATGAAGTTAGCGTGAGGCATGACTATGATAAATCGAGATGAAGTTGCTCAAATTGTTGACAACTATGACCGACTTAAACTACGGATTGGGATGACTGCATCACATTCCGCTCTAGATATCTGTGACGGAGCTATTGAAGAAGGGTTTCCAACTGTGGCCTATTGTAAAGAAGGACGCCACAAAACATACGCTAATTATTTCAAAACTCACCGAACTAATTCTGGTAGAGTTGTAAGAGGAATGGTTGACAAGAGCATCATAATGTCTTCATTTAATGATGTAATGAATGCTGATATGCAAACTGAGATGCGCAAGAGAAATGTAGTGTATATTCCAAACCGTTCATTTACCTCATATTCGACAATTGATGATGTTGAGAATAATTTCAAAGTACCATTATTTGGTTCAAGAAATATGTTAAGGATGGAAGAGAGAACCGAAGATCAAGACTATTACTGGATTTTAGAAAAGGCTGGCCTACCATTCCCTGAGGCGATAAGTAATCCAGAAGATATTGACTGTCTTGTTATTGTAAAATTACACCATGCGCAAAAAGTACTTGAAAGAGGTTTCTTTACTTGCGCTTCATTTGCCGAATATACTGAAAAATCTCAGGCTCTTCTCAAGGAAGGAGTTATCGATCAGTCCTCACTTGATGGTGCTAGAATTGAAAGATATGTTATTGGTCCAGTGTTTAACCTGAACTTTTTTTACAGCCCTTTAGCAGAAGAGGGGGAGAAATTAGAGTTACTAGGTGTTGACTGGCGATTCGAATCATCACTTGATGGCCATGTTCGACTTCCAGCCCCGCAACAAATGACAATGCCAATACATCAACAAATTCCTGAAATGACTGTTGTAGGTCACAATACTGCAACAATTCGGGAATCATTATTGGAAAAGGCATTTGAACTTGGCGAGAAGTTTGTCAAAGCTAGTAAAGAGCACTATGATCCTGGAATCATTGGTCCTTTTTGTCTCCAAACATGTATCGATAAGGACATGAATTACTACATTTATGATGTTGCCCCAAGGTTAGGCGGTGGAACTAATGTTCACGTCAACGTTGGACACCCATATGGTAATGCAACATGGCGAAAGCCAATGTCGAGTGGCAGAAGAATCGCCATGGAATTACGTATGGCGGCAGAACAAGACAGGCTTCTTGAAGTATTGACTTGATTTTGGCAAATCAATTTCTAGGGTCTAACAAATAACTTTGTTCACTATCCAATCAGCCTTGGAAATTTGGGAAATATTGCTGAGTATATGCGACAGCATGTTCATGTGGATAACCTTGAGAAACTAGATTTTGATAATAGTCTCTTGCTGGGTCTGATTGACTGTTTGGTTGCTGATATTGTTGACTAACATTAGATGCTGGTTGATGGTTTACTGTAGGAATTATCTTTTGATGTGTGCCTTGATATATTTGTTGGTTATCATATCCCATTTGGTTTGACATCATAGTTTCCTCGCCTTTCCTGCCTCGCAAGAATAGTAGTGAACCTAAAATCACCAATATTAGAACACCACCTCCGGCAATTGCAACGGTTCCAAATGATGAACTATCGCTGCTTGGAGGAAGACCCCATCTAGTTGGGTCATCTGGATATCCATCTGCTCCATCTGAGTAACTCCACTGGTTGTCCTTATTGGAATAACCATCGCCATCACTATCATAGCAACCATTGCGATCATTAGTTGAATTACCAATCACACTCGGACAAGCATCCGCACCTGAAGTAAGATTCCACTCACTTGTTGGGTCAGAAAAGCCATCTGAGTCAAAATCTGAACACCCAATTCGATCCAATGAAGAGTCACCGGCAACTTCTACACAATCATCTGACAAAGGGTAACCAGTATTATCCCCATATCCATCACCATCAATATCTGACCATTGTGTTGCATCTTGCGCGAAAACATCTCCACCACTATATTTTGTCCAGAATTCATCTGTATCGGAGTATCCATCACTATCACTGTCAATACAACCCTTGCGGTCTTCTGTAGAATCACCAGCTATATCTTTGCAATAATCTCCATTAAAGCCATCTAAGTTATCACCAAATCCATCTCCATCAGAATCCGCCCATTGGCTAGGTTCGTTGATGAAACTGTCAATTGCATCATACCAACCATCACCATCTAGGTCTGGACATCCATATGCTCCATTTTGGTTTGAATTGCCAAACTGTAAAGGACAGGTGTCTTGTTCATTTTCGGCAATTGATTCTACATACTGACCAGGCCAGCCTTCAGGACGGTCTGTCCATGAAAGGTTACCCCAATTATCACCTAGTCCGTCACCATCAAAATCAGACCACTGCAGGGGATTTTGGGGGAAGGCGTCAGCACCATTATCAGAATCCCAATTCCCTTCAGGGTTAGAGTAGCCATCACCATCAAAATCGTAACAACCTAGACGGTCGTAAAGAGAATCACCAGATGTATCTACACAATCATCTGGGTTAAGACCTGCTGAGTTGTCTCCAAATCCATCACCATCAGAATCAATCCATTGAGATGGTTCATAATCAAAAGCATCATCTACATTTGCCCATCCATCACCATCAGAATCAAGACAAGCAATTTTACCATTTTCTGTTGAATTACCTGGCTGCAGAGGACATGTATCACTATTGTCAGACCAAGTATCTTGATCTGAATCAGCACAGCCCTGTTCTCCTTGAGTAGATGTACCGTAATATGTTGGACAGTCATCAAATGAGTCATCAAAGGCATCTCCATCATCATTCAAATCCTCATCGCTATCACGGCAGCCATCTCCATCCATATCAGTTCCAGGTTCAGAAATCCATGTTGGCCTAGGGGGGTTAAACGAGGTTCTTGGGCAAGTATCTTCTACATCTAATACTCCATCATTATCATCATCATTATCCTCTGGATGGTCATCTTTACAACCATCATTATCCCAATCAGTAGAACTAGGAGGATCGTTGAAATCTCTAGTACTAGTCCAGCCAGTTTGGCTATTTCTTGGACAGTTATCTGGGAAATTATCTGTAATCCCATCGTTATCATCATCAGAATCACAAGCATCACCCTCAGAATCAAGATCGGTATTTTCCTGACCTGGATTAGCAGTATTTGGACAATTATCATCTTCGTCTGCAACTCCATCACCGTCGGCATCTAACACTGCTATGGTTTCTGTTAGCCATACATACGGCACCAATACTGAAGTCGTCTGACTTTGCGCAGCCGAAGTACCAAAATCAATAGTTCCGTTATAGTTACCGCCTACTGCTAATGCTCCGTTACCTAACAAGGCAATACCTGAAACTGCATCATCAGCAGAACTTCCCGCATCGAATAAGGCGACTGGGTTTCCATTAGGACCAAAGGTTACAATTACAGAATCATTAAACCCTCTTGTGTTAAATGTTTGACTGCTAAAAGAAAATGAACTTTGTGATGATAGCCCGAGTATTGTGTAACCAGTGTTTGAATCATATTCGATCCCTGAACCTGAATCAAAACTCGTTCCACCAACTGATTTAGCCCAATTCCAAGAACCAGTTGAAGACATACTTGCTGCGAAAGCATCGCTTTGCCCGGCACTTGTCAGAGAACTACCTAGGTTGATAGACCCTGAATAAACTCCTGACATTAACAAATTATTTTGTCCATCAATTGAGAAATCAGTAACAGTCGCCGAGCCACTTCCAGTAGTGGCGTAAGCAGATTGCCAACTACCAGATTGGCTGATCTTGGCAATACCTACGGGTATCTCATTGATACCAGCATTGGCTACTACACTACCAAACGTCATACTAACCTCAAAATTTGTCGAAATCCAAATACTATTACTTGAGTCAACAACCATACTATTTACTTCTTGAGCTCCTTGACCTCTTGCAACTTCGGACCATTGCAGGTTACCCGAATTGGAATACTTGGCAACAAATATCTCAATGTCATCACCATTCTGCGCGCCTGTATCGGCGGCAACTCCGACATCTGTATTACCTAGAAACCAACCACCAATAATCGGGTCATTATTAGAATCAGTAGTAATTGATGTTCCGTATACCACATCTAGAGTATTAACGGTAACACCGTCATAATCCCCATCACCGTTTAGTGATTGAGCCCACTGCCATTGACCATTTGGAGAAATTTTGGCAGTCCAGCAATCCCAGTATCCTGTGGAAGTCAAAGTAATACTACCAAAAGAAATTGTATCGTAAAACATCCCTGTTGCAAAAATATCACCATTTGATGCTACGGCAATATCGTTTATGGTTGCTTCAGCATACTGTGAGGCACCAGTGATGGAAACTTGTTCGATCCATTGCCAATTACCATTAACATCTGATTTGGCAATCCATGGCTCAATATATTGTCCAGAGGTAATTGACGCGGAACCCATCGACATGGTTGTAGAACCACTAATTATTCCAGCTACAACCAATTCATTGTTAGGAGAAGAATCTATAGAATTGAGCACTGCAGGATTGGCTGCGGTTGCAGATGCTGACCAATCATTTGAGTTTCTCTGACTAAACATCTTGGGTAGTATATCGGAATTATCCTCAAACAATTGATTGTCGGTAGATTTTTCGTTCTGTTCTACCACTGAAAAAGAACCAATAATAAGCACCATTATTAGCACGTATGCAGAAATTGATTTNCCAANNTTTTTNNTTGNCATAGGCTNGCCCTATNNGTCCTAGTAATGNGAAGGAAATGAATCCTTCCCTATTTGGTTTCTAGTTNAACTATCANTCGATGTTTGAATCTAGAGAAAGTATTTCACTATCTCCGCCTTCTAACACGGTAATTGTTGATACTGCAAATGGCTTACCACATGCAATTCCAAGTTCACGNTTGACTAGATTTGCTCTATGNTTTATGACACTTGGATGNTTTGCATGNAATNNATTGATGTANTCNTCTGGGCANTTTGCTGCTAGAATAATCAATTTNGCTTCACCAGATGCACATGCATCTACTGCTTGTCGTTGTCCAAATAACAGTTTACCTGTTGATATTGCGTTTTTCAATTGTCTACTTAAATCCATATTTTTCTCTCCATACTCCACATTGTTTCTCATGGTTGATTATATCACTTTTCAGGGATGTAGTACAATTCTACACTACCAGTTCCCAATGAAATTGGTTGACCAACAATGATGTTCTCTGCAACACCGGTTAGTTGATCTCTTTCACCAATAATTCCCGCCTTCAANAGGTGGTTAACGGTAACTTCGAATGCAGCACGGGCTAGGATACTGTGTTTTGTTCCAGACACACCATGTCGGCCAATTGCTCTGACTTCACCTTCAGATGTCATGACATCGGCAACAAGTAATAGATGTCTNACGTCTACTTCTAGTCTAGCACCATCAAGGGTTGCTTGTAATTCGTTAACGATTGCTTGCCTNGCAGCTTCGATACCAAGATATTCATAAATTTCAATAATGTTATTGGTATAGGTTCTACTTCTGTCAATTGTTTCAATTTCACTCACTCTTGACAGATTTGAGCCGATTGTTGAGAGATAATATTCACCTGTTTTATCATCAAGTTGAACATTTGCTCGCTCGACATTTGGAATACCCTTCAATCTCAGATCACGAATCTTTTCTTCAAGTTGTAGTAACATTGTGTACGATGGGGGATTTTCTGCTAAGTCTGCCAAGTCTTCCTCAGAGTGAACTCCAGGAATCATGGTAAGTTTGCCGGGATTCTTATCTTTATCTGCTTGAACCAATAGTCTGGTTGCTTGTTCTAATTTATCTTTAACTTCAGCACCAGTCATGTTCTTTTGCTTCAAGTTAGACTTGTTAAGTTTCAAAACCAATCTCCTTTGAGCAACGTCAGTTTCTAGAGTTGCGATGTTAACTGTTGTGGTTACTTCAATGGAAGCGGCTAACTTTTGTGCCTCTTCTGCAGAACTTTTCTTGGCTCCAGCTAGTCTAATGGTCATAGTTGGTGTTTGNGGTACTTTTCTAGCATCAACAATTTCAATAATTCTAGGAAGACCTTGTGTTACGTTAACAGTTGCAACACCAGCGTAGTGGAAAGTACGCATNGTCATCTGAGTTCCTGGTTCCCCAATAGATTGAGCAGTAATGATTCCTGCTGCTTCATATGGGTCAATACTGGCTCTTTTCAACGCAAATATAGCTTCTTGCACTACTTTTTTCGCTTGTGGCTTGGTGATTTTGTTCTTGCCTCTTGCGTGAATTGCCACGGTCAAGTCATGGAAGATTCTGTTAGTAAACCTACGAGAACCAGAATCCTCAACAGCAGACACTAGAGATTTGTACACAGGGTCTTCACATAGCGGATCCTCTAATCCATTCAACTTTGCTTCAGAATTNTAAGTATCAATCTCAGCAGTTGACTTGACTCTCGACCTAGCTCTAGATTTTCGACCAGTTCGACTTAGTCTGACCGAAGTTACTGGGCCGATTGCTTCATTGTTGGCTAGCTTATTTTTTTGGTTCGCCCCATCAATAATTCCTTTGATTTTACCGGCGGTTTCAGAATCGGTTTCACAGATTTGGGCAATGTTCTCTGCTGGCAATATCTTGACATCGTCCCACTTGCGGTCATCTGCAAGAATATGAGCAAAGTTCTCATCGATTCCAAGNTCCATTAGTTTNTTCTTNGTTGCACTCTTTACTACCATCAGTTCTCGCCTCCTTCTGCTTCAGCCTCGAATTCCCAAGCACCCATGTCCTCTTCCTTCTCGTCTCGCTCTCGTGATTTTCTTTCTACAACTGTTGCACCTTCGGTTCCTAGTGCTTCATCGACTATCACATCAATGTTGAATGGAGAACCATGNACGCCTCTAGATGGATCAATTCCGTCTTCACCGTAGCTAAACTGAATAATTCTGTTAGCAGTATTTCGTACTGATAACATCTCATCATCGTAAACTTTCAAGTCATCCATAGCATTGATTAGTCTTCTTTGCATATATCCTGATTTTGCAGTACGAACCGCGGTGTCGACTAAAGATTCTCTTCCTGAAACTGACAACATAAAGAACTCGGTTGGCTCAAGACCACGCTTGAATGAATTAGAGATAAATCCTCTATCCAAAGCTCCACGTCCGCCACGCTTGAAGTGAGCCAGAACTCTGTCGTTGTAACCTCTTTCTAGTCGCTTTCCACGAACCTTTGCTTGACCAATTGAACCAGCCATCATAGTCAAGTTGTCCATAGAACCTCTTGCACCCGATATAGCCATATTCACCGCTGCATTTGTCGAACCAGATTGATTCAATTCATCCTTAGCAATGTCACCAGCCTTTTGCTTTCCTTCGTCTAGCATTACCATGATATTCTCTTCTAGAGTCTCTCTTGGAGTTCTACCCGGTCTTGTTTCGTAGCCTTTGCCGTCTTTACCAAATGCAGCAAGTTCCTCTTCAACAAGGGTTCTTGCATCAGCATTCGCTTTTTCAATTGCAGCAAGGGATTCTGGAGATAAATCTTCATCGTCAATACCAGTAGTAAACCCAAGTGCAGTACATGCCGCAATGGATAGTTGAGTAAATTCATCCAAGAATTTAGCACCTTTTTCCGGTCCATTGGTTTGAACAATAGCGTCTAGCAACCTTCCATCTTCAGCACCAATGGCTCGCTTATCTAGGGTTCCTTCAACACTTCCNTCTCTGACTACAACATCATCATTAGAACGACTTCTAAATCTCAGGTGGATATTATCTGGGATAATCAAGGAAATGATATCTTGTCCACGGAAACTATCTTTCCCGTTTTCATCCTTGACGATTTCTGGTAGTTTACCAGTCCATCCAATGTTACCGAGCATTTCCAGACCATATTCAACACGAATTAGCGTTCCTGGTCTTGATAGCAGATAAGCACCAGAAATGTGGTCGTGGATACCGCCAATAACAGCACCACCATATCTTGGGGTTAGAATATGTTCTTGGACACGCATCAGTATTTTTGCTTCAGCTCTTGCTTCTTCNGATTGAATAACGTGGAGATTCATTTCATCACCGTCAAAATCAGCGTTATATGGTGTACAAACTGCCAGATTAAATCTGAAAGTATGGCCTTGCATAACTCTTACTTCGTGAACCATCATTGACATTCTGTGTAGTGACGGTTGTCGATTGAAAATTGCTACATCTCCATCAATCAAGTGACGCTCAACGAGCATACCTGGTTTTGGATTGCCATCACGGTCGTAAGTTGAAAGTCTATCTTCAATACCAGTTCTCTCACCATAGATTGGGTCTTCAGGACTGCCACAATGCGGACATGTAACATCCAAATGTTCTGGTAGTGGTTCAGGATTGACTTTGTCCAGTTGTTCTAATTCCCACATCCATCTGTAGTGTAATGCTGCTCTTGGATCATCCTTCTCTAATGGATTACCATGAATGTCTTCACCGCGNAGGTTAGCAATTGTTGCNTCATCATCCACGACATAGTTGGTAACCTCGATACTTGGGTCAACAACAGACCTGCTGATTTCTTTCTTTATTACTAAGCCTGGCAAAAAGTTGGGCGCAGGTAGTACTTCGTGAATATCAGGGCGCATGGTGGTTTCTTCCATACATTCTGGATTGTGACATCTAAATCCTGCATTGATTAGACGACTTCTTGCATTAATTCTNACTCTTCTCTTGTCGCCTCTGATGATATAGTTTACACCGGGGTGAACATCGGGACCTCTTAGAATCATTTGACGCATCTGCTCTCTGTTCCTCATCGTGACCCTAATAGGGACAGTTAGTTCACGAGCAATCTTTTCTGGAACACCTACTTCATTNACTCCAAGGTATGGGTCAGGTGAAATAACTGAACGGGCACAGAAGTTGACACGCTTACCAGATAAGTTACTACGGAATCNTCCTTCTTTTCCTTTCAGCCTTTGTGTTAGTGTTTTCAGTGTTCTTCCTGAACGGTGTCTTGCTGGAGGGATTCCTGAAGTTTGGTTGTCAAAGTAAGTAGTAACGTGGTATTGTAATAGTTCCCAAAGATCTTCAACAATCAGTTGAGGNGCNCCAGAATCTCTGTTCTCTCGCAATCGCTGGTTGATACGTAGTACGTCAACTAATTTGTGTGTCAAATCGTCTTCCGAGCGGTCTCCGCTGTCAAGGGTAATGGATGGCCTAACGGTAATTGGTGGAACAGGCAGAACCTTCAAAACAGTCCATTCAGGTCTGTTTTGGGTATCCATNCCNATNAAGATTAGATGTTCAACAGGGATNCTGCTCAACCATTCTCTAACGTCTCTAGGATTGAGTTTACGCTCAGTTTCTTTCCCGCTACCTTGAGTTTCAAGCTTTTCTTTGAAGGTGGTTGGCTTATCTAGGGTAATCTTCCCTTGAGCGGCTCCACAATGCATACAGACCTTACGCTTGGCTCCTGAAGTAACCTTCTCGATTTCTTTGATAATCTTAGAAAACTCTGTTGAACCTACACCGTGCTTGAGTTGGATATCTCTAACTCTGCTGCGGTAGAAGTCTTGCTCACTTAACTCNGGATTAGAAGGGTGAGTATTTGCTTCATCGTGCAATAGAATCTTGCTNCAAGAGTTGCATGTAGCTTTTAATGCTGTTTTTATCAAACCGACGAAACCGATGTGTATCACTGGTAATTCCATTTGTATGTGACCAAAATGCCCTGGGCTTTCGTCATACTTACAGTTATCAGTTGGACATACCAATCCTGGCTCAATAACACCCATGTGCGGGTCCATCAAACCTTGACGGTAAGCGTGTCCATCGTCTTTGTAAGTATCAGCGGTTTTAACCTCAACTGCAGACATTTTTCTAATTTCACTAGGGTCCATTAAACCGAAACGGATACTAGCAATTCTTTTTGGGATAAGGGTGGTAATTCTGCTCATCTTCTGTCCTCCAGTTCTAATCTCATNGCCACACCTAAACTCTTCATTTCGTCTAGTAGCAGCTTGAAAGCATATGATGTTTGTACTTTGTATACTTCAGCACCATCTCCGTGTATTGGACTGACGTAGGTTCTTCTTTTGGGATCGTACCATGCCAAGTGTCCTGACTGAGCACAAACATACATGTCAATACCATCAGATTCATCCAATAATCTATCTTTGATAACCATGGATGCACCGTGNGCAATNAGACAATCACGTTCCATCTCACCAAATCGTAGTCCACCTTGTCGGGCACGACCTTCNGTTGGTTGACGGGTTAAGATTTGCACACGTCCTCTTGAACGGGCGTGNATCTTGGAACTTACCAAGTGATGTAATCTCTGATANTANATACAACCTACGAAAATTTCAGCAGGATAAGCCTGTCCAGTTTCGCCGTTNATCATGGTTTCACGACCTGAGTGAGCAAATCCGTTACGGATTAGGCCATCTCTCAGGCTTCCTTCTTTCTCTCCTCTAAAGGCAGTACCGTCGATACGTCGTCCCTCAAGAGACCCGACTTTTCCACCAATCATTTCCAAAACGTGCGCAACTGTCATTCTAGATGGAATTGCGTGTGGATTGATAATGAGGTCAGGCACTACACCATCAGCGGTAAAAGGCATATCTTCTGGATTAACCAATCTTCCAATAACACCTTTCTGTCCGTGTCTNGAGGCAAATTTGTCTCCAACTTCGGGGACCTTGTGACTGCGGACCATCACTCTNACCAAGCGACCAGAGTCAAGAGATTCGGTGACATATACGTTGTCTATCCAGCCTTTTTCTCCATGGCGGATTAGCATAGATGATTCTCTACGCTCTTGGGCCATCAAGAAAGCACCACCAGATGATTCTTCAAGGAACCTNGGAGGGCTTGTCTTACCGACAAGTACATCTCCACCTTCAAGATANTTTTCTGGTAGAGGTAGACCATCTGCTTCGAGATGGATATAAGCCTCATCAGGCTTCAATCCTTTCACTTCTTGTAGAGATGAACCAGGTTTCTCGATTTCTTCTACTTGACCTCCAGGGAATCTTCTTCTCTCTGCATTGTAAGTACGCATGAATGTTGAGCGTGCTAGACCTAGNTCGATTGAACCACGATTCATGATTACAGCGTCTTGCATGTTGTATCCGTGGAGTGACATAATTGCCACAATGAAGTTTTGCCCACCAGGTCTGCTGTCGAAGTTTGTAGTTTCCATAGCCCTAGTTTTGGTAATCGAGCGTTGCGGGTAGTGTAGAATGTGAGCTCTAGTGTCAGGTCGCAGTCTGTAGTTTGATGAAGGCAAACCAAGAGATTGCTTCACCATTGCAGTTCCACCAGTAACACGTGGCGTGGAGTTGTGTTCTGGATAAGGAATTAGTGAAGCACAGACACCNANNACAAGTTGTGGNTCNATCTCACAGTGNGTNTGNTCTGTTGNGTANTCTAGATCNACNGAGAAACTNGCAATTTGCCAGTCATTGTTAGGCATTCTAATCTTAGCCTTGAGTTTGGCAGAAGTTGCACCAGGNTCACCAAGATTGGTCCATTCAACATTCTCATTGGTTAGAGGTCTTCCAGCGAATTTACCGCCGGGAACTGTTGCAGGAAGTACGAATGGTTTTGGTGCGATGTAAAGGTCTTCTTCTTCCTCTGCATCTACCCATTCTACGATTCCTTCATTGACTAAATTCTTGAAAGTCATTTCGCCATTAGTTAATGCTTCTAAATGCTGAGATGTCAAACGAGGTGCACCGTCATACAAGATTAATAGAGGGCGTAGAATTCTACCCTTGTCTGTATTAATGAAAATGTCACGGTTTTCGCTGTCATATCTAATAGATACTTCAGCAGGTATAGTTCCTCTTCTTCGGGCAGACTTGAAATGTCGAACTAGATTTGTACCGCGCTTGTGGATACCGTAAATATCACCGTTAACGTGAACTCTGTCACCATCGCTCCAATCATCTGGCTGGTAAACATCTAGTTCGTCAAGTTGATTTCTAACATCTTGTTCGCTGATGTACTCTGAAACGTCGATCATCTGCGCTGCGTTCTTAACTAGTCCACANTTTTGACCTTCTGGAGTTTCGTTCGGGCACAATCTTCCCCAATGTGTTGGGTGCAAGTCACGAGCTTCGAAATGAGGTTGACTTCTAACCAACGGTGAAGTCACTCTTCTCATGTGAGATAGAGCAGCAAGATATGTTGTTCTGTCAAGTAATTGACTGACACCTGAACGGCCACCTACCCAGTTTCCTGTAGCAAGTGCATGCATAATCTTTGAGGTAAGTACATCTGGTCTTAGACACGAAGTAATTCTTAGTTCNCGCTTTCTGTTGTGGTGCCTTTCAAGTTGGTACTTCAAATCTCTTGCAAGTTGGTTTGAAGAAACACGGAATAAGTCTTCGATTAAGTCTCCAGCAAGTCTCACACGCTTGTTGGCATAGTGGTCTTTGTCATTAGGTTCTTTGGAGTGCATTGCCATTTCTAGTACTTGTCTGACAATTCTGCCTAGGAAAACCGCTTTCTTCTTTCGGTCTGTTCCTTGGTCGCCCAAGTGGGGTAGNAATTCTCTNTCTAGCAATTGATCTACTCTTGCTTCACGGTAATCCTTTTGCTGACCAGCAGCAAATTTCTTTTGTAACCATTCATGAGCCTCTAGCATATTCTGCACTGCATACTCTTCGTTGTCATTGACTTCGTTGATGTTTGCGACAATATACTTGAAAGTCTCTGTTGGCCCTGCAATAGCAGTAAAGATTTCTTGGTCATTATCAATACCAAGAGCTCTCATCAACAGAACGACAGGAATTGGCGTGGTACCAGCTGTGCTAATTTTAACCATCAGCATTCCATCTCTTCGCTTCTCAACGGTTAGGGGTTTCCTCATACCGTCTTTTTGTGAGAATATTTTAGCGACTTCTGTTCGCTTAGCATATCTTTTATTGATTTCTACAGTTACTCTGTTTGGTGCCAAATCTTCTGTNGAAATTAGTACTCTTTCAGTACCGTTGATGATAAAGTAACCACCAGGGTCTAGCGGATCTTCGCCTTTCTTTTTCAACATCTCTTTCCAAGAATCTGAATCCTCTGCAGAGGTTGTTGGATATAATTGACGGTCGCCAGCAATGTGAGCAGGATGTAGATTACATCTCTTTGANCGGACCATAATAGGCATACTTCCAACTTGGACACCTTCTTCTTTAGGAGAAGGAATACCATTTCTAACAATCTGGAAGTCAATGGTGACTGGAGACATGTAGGTTAATTTCCTTAGCCTGCANTCCATAGGAGTAGATGGATGCTCTGACCCGTTAGCTTCTCTAATTGTAGGTTCTCCAAGTTGAATGTTCTTCATACGAATTACAATGTCTTGGTCAACTACGTCGAGTTTGATAAAACCACCATCGTCATCATCAACTTCTCCGTCAATTCCGACTCTGATGTTGCGAATAATCTTCTCCATACGGGAGATCATGTTGTCCCCGGCTGGGATACAGTCATCATATGATGCAATTTGATGATTTACTAGGCTTCTTTCTTTGAAAAATGATTGAATTATTTCCTGCATTGTTATCCCTCAGTTACCCTCTACTATCAGCCTGTAAGCCATCGTCTTTCCTGCCGAAGGTGAACGTCGAATAACCTTCACCACTCTGTCAGCAATCCATCCTGCTGCAAGTGGCTTGTGTTCGGGGTCTGCAGCCAACTTTGCATTATCGATAGATTCTGCTTGCTCCTTCAATACTTGAACCACAGGGTCTGTNATCAAGATTTTTGGGAGTAATTCTTTTGCGATTCTGTCTTNACCGGTTTCGTCNTCAGTTTCAACCATCTTCCAAGGATCTAGTTCTGCCTTTTCGATTTCATACTGCTCTTCTTCGGNGATATTTGCNTCGCCAACCAGTTCTTGATGAGGTACAAGTTCGTGGTTTAGGGCGTTGAATCTCAAGGTGATCTCGGGTCTATCAAATTCATCGATAGCTCTGGAACGAATAGTAATTTTCTTGCTCTTTTTCTGAGCACGGCGTCTCGAGCCTTGTTCGGCAATAACCGACATAACGTTGGTGAAAGATTCGGAATCTTTGGAGATTCCTAGGATTGAAGCAATCTCGTCATGTGAAAGAGATTTGATATCTGTCATGTTTCTGTCCGTCGCCAATTTATGGGCGAATTCTTCAGATACTCCAAGTTCCATTAATCGCTTTTTTGTTGCGCTTTTTACTACCATGCCAGACCCCTCAAAATACCCACAACAGGCTAGACCGATAGCGAGTCAGGCGGGCCTGACGGGGTTCGAACCCGCGACCGTCCGGTTAAAAGCCGGATGCTCTACCTGACTGAGCTACAGGCCCAACGTAGCAACTTGGGCTTTCCTGCCGACTTGCCTAGTGTTCATATAACTTGCGGCCGGTTAAGCGATAATGAGTTGGTAGGAAACATCCTATAAATTTTGAATTTCTACCTGTTTTATGCGGAAATCAAGCAAATAAGGCAATGAATAAATGCCGACTCGGAAACCTTAGTTTGATGAGCGGGAAGAGTTTCGACGATGACTCGATTTCTCGCGAGTTAGAGCTGATTACCAAAAAACAGCAATTTGTTGCTTGGCAAGCGCCTAACGGAGAAATTTTTCAACTTGAGTTACCTCATACGGTTTACCCTCCTAGAGAAGATACTAATTTGCTGGCTAATAGATTGGTTAAACTTGGTTCTGGCAATGGCAGAAATTGCTTGGAAATCGGCACTGGGAGCGGCATATTATCACTATTATGTCGACGCCAAGGATGGCGGGTTGAAGCTTGTGACATAAATCCGATAGCAGTCGCTTCAGCACGAAAATTATTCCAACAAAATCACGCTGAAGACATACGAGTTTTCGAAGGAGGGCCCGGACCTCTTGAGGATGGGGCAATCACCCAGTGGGCAAAACAAAAAAACTATGATTTGATTTTCTGGAATCTACCTTATGTTGATGTTACCAAAGATGCCTCCTTACTGGGCCCCATGGAAGATGCGGCATTGATCGAAACCGAAGGCAAAGATTTGTTTCAACTGATAGTAAAAAAAATACATCAACATCAGTTATTATCCGATAAGGGCCTCGGATTATTTCTAGTGGGAGAATCAAAATCAACTGAACGCTTGGTAAACACCGCTGCTAAATCAGGTTTTGCTAGCCGAATTGTCGACACTGAATCTTTTGAAGATGGCGAAAAAATCAAAATTGTTGCTATATGGCGACCATTTGTAAACGCCAAGAAAATTCACCAGCCAACCGTGACTTCAACAAGCACTGAATTACTATCATCAAACTGGCCCCTTGGTAGTTCACTGGCTAGCGATTATCAAACTGATGGCCACGGAAGAAGAGGAAGACGTTGGGATAACGCCGCTGAAGTGCTTGCTTGTTCTTGGAAAATAGGAAATTCATTTGATACCTCACCCAATATGTTACAATTAATCTGTGGATTTATTGTCAAGCAATCCCTAAAGCAATATAACAAATATGACAACAGCATACAGGTCATTCAAAAATGGCCTAATGATATATTACTGAAGCAAGACGGCAAGGTCAGCAAAGTTTGTGGCGTATTGATTGAATCAATCTCGAAGGGAAATGTTACCGAAACTGTGATTGGCATCGGCATTAATCTATCTAAGTCAGAAAACATGCCAGTTTACGAAATTCCAGCCGGTTTCGCAAAATCATTGGATAAGGAGCTCAACAGAACGACTTTACAATCAGAAATAGATTGTCGTTTAGCGGGATTATTTGANCCCCACCCAAGCATTCCAAAGGCCAATTTAGCGTCTTATCATAAACTTGCTACTGAATCAGCAACTGATGGTTTTACTGCGTCTCGCAAATTATTCTATAGAAATAAGGTTGTGTCGTTTCACTCGGCAAATATGGATGGCTCAATTACTGTTTGCGATCAAAGTAATCAGCAGATTATTTGTGATGAAGTCGAAGCACTAAAATGGAAATTTTGATGTCAAATTTCCGCATCAATTGGCGCTGATTCTTGTTCAACTCGTCTTTTTTGCAGACCAAACAGTAAAATTGCAATTCCGATTGGATAAATGATGAAATCAACCATAAAAACCCGTTTAANATCGATATTTACTTCAGCTTCACCACCGTCTATGTAAATCGTTGCTGAATAAGATCCAGAATCTTTGGAATCGAAAGTGTGTGAGAATTTCTTACCTTCCGTTAACTGATAAGTTAGGTTTTCGAGTTCAACAGAATCATCGGAAATAACAATACTACCACTACAATCACTGGTTGCTTCAATATCAAATTGCACTTCATCACCTTTGAGTAGAGTTAGTGCTTTACCATACATAGGGGTTTCTTCATCTGAACCAATAGAGGTCGTCTCGACCCAGCCATGGATAATAAAACCAGCGCATAATACTCCAACTCCNACTAAAATCAGAACGTCGCTGAATTTCATCGCATCAGCAGAACCGCCAGCGCCCATAAAACNANGTGAGCCCNTAATGCAAATGAAACTTTCATTGCTTTTTTGGCAGATTAAGCCTGTCTCTAACCAATCTTATCTTGCCACTGGTAGTAATACTTTGAATCCCAAATACATCGATCGCTTTTTCATCCCCAATATTAGCTCGTAATAATTTACTATCTTGTAACTTAACCTCTATTATCGCAAGGGATAATTCACCTTCTGAAGAGATATTAAAATCCATCAACCTAAGCTGTGTAGTAAGTTCCCACTTACTTGATAGCATGTTCAAATGGTTAGTGAGTTGATTACGGGTAGAAAATTGGCCATCTACATGAATACCAAACCAACGACGCTTACCACGTAGTGCTTTGGTAAGTCGCTTGGCCATATCACTAACAAGTCGTAACTGGCTTTATTTCTTTGGATAAGATGAAATCTAAGTGGCATTAGCCTACCAATGATGCAACATGGACAGTGACGCTGAAGAATTGGAAGATTCTANCCAGGATTTACTGGCAGAATATGAAACTACTAACGTTTCGTTATTTTCTCTTGCAAGGACATTAGTATCCACGTCCACCCTGCCCCACTTATTTTTNATCACGATTTTATCAATAGTGCTATACATCACTTCCAGCGCTGATTCGCTAACTAACCTTTCCGCAATGGCCTTTACCAGCTTATCAATCGGTTATGCTATTAGTGCCATAGCAAGTAATAATTCCACTGTGAAAAAGTGGATTACTTTAGACGATCAACTAAGTGACGAAAGACCGCTGATAATTCGTAGTATGGCTAAATTTAAAATCTGTATTTTCCCGTTAGGGATGGCGATTGTGTCATTTATCGCGATGTTGTTATTGTTTAGTGATAATGGAATTATACCAATTGGAGACGGGGTTCTGCCGCTGATTATGGGCAGCCTATTTGTNGTATGGTCGATAGTCCAAGGAACTTCTTTCACCAAATGGGCGTCATCAGCAAGTGCAAAATTAACCGACAAAGAAAAACCAACTTATCTGCCAATGTCTGTTGTATTTTCGATTGGAATAATAGCATTGACATCTAGTTTTCTGGCGGCAATATTTTACAAAATTCATGATTTAGATTTGTCCATCACTGGGGCTCTGTTATCCAGTCTACCATTTACTAGCCTCACGGTATTAGTGTTGATTGCTAATGTTGGATATAATTGGCAACAGAAAAAATTAGCTTCGATGAAATACCGCTTGCACAATTTCAGTAATCGATGGACTATTATTTGTCATGTGTTTATATCCTGGCATCTGCTAACTCTTTGGCGACAAATTTTCCTAGACCCGACTAACGTTCAAGTTCTGTTCGAAGAATTAATTTTGATGATTTTTACCGTATTCATTGCCATATGGTCGATGACGGCCAAAGGTTACAAAAGTAGTTTTAGACCAATCCACGAAGAAAATGCGTTGTCTTGGGGTTTAGCATTTGGCTATGCTTATGCTGGCAGCGTTGCTATGNTGACTACNGTATTTGATGACATAACAACTGTAATGCAAATTGGTCACGGAGTGGTAATAATCGCCGTATTATTTATCCATCGAAAGGTGCTAAATGATATAATTGGACAAGATAACTTAGCAGTCGAAGTAAGTCGTATTGTTGATCATAACAGCGATAGCAAAGCAGAGGCATCTGAAGATGAGCNAATGGAAGANACCGATGACACGCCAATAGAAACTGAATCAAATGAGGAGTCATGGCAAGAAGACCATGACGTAGATTGGGAAAATACTGAACCAATTCCCNTTATCGAAGATGTTGAGTGGGATACAATTATTGAGGTTGATTAGAGTCTCTTATCCCCGCAAGTAAGGTAACTACCCTGATTGTATTGACTAAGTCTTCGCTTACCCTAGCCCCTAGTATTACTTGTGCGTCTGAATCAAGTGCTTCAGTGAATAAACGTGCAACAGAATCTACCTGACTTAGCGTCATCCCCAATCCGCCTTCGATTTGAATTAAACATCCAGTGGCACCGCTTACATCCAAAGCAGCTAAAGGCGCCATCATCGCTGAATGAAGTATTTTTTCAGGCTCTTCTGGCTCCCCCATGCCGACCAATAGAGTGGCATTACCCTCTTGTTCTACTATGGCCCGTAAATCCATCAAATCTAAGTTGATTAACCCCATTCTCAGTAAAGTCCTGACCAGACCATCAACTAAATCCTCGACCCACTCAGCACCCATTTGCCAAGAACGGCCCTTTTCTCTGGCTTGTCGTGCTAGTCTTTCCAAAGAAAGTCTGACTGTTACGTGAGCAAACTTATCTAAACGATCAAAACCATCCTCGGCAATTTTTAACCTTGTGGATTGAACTTCAAAAGGCATTGCTGAAACTGCTATTACAATCGCCCCTGACAATCTAGCTTGTCGGGCGAATTCATGGGCTGCTCCAGTTCCAGTTCCACCGCCAAGACCGGTTAATAAAATAACTAATTCTACAGGTTCCATCAATTTACTGACCACTGAGGAAACGCTCCGCATACGCTGTTCTGCGAGCGGTGGTAATGACGCACAGCCGAGTTTATCGACAACAGTTCCTAAGCGTAAAACATGACCCCGTTCAACACCCGAAAAGCTTTCATCATCAGCATCGATCAGTAAAATATCTGCTTCAGAATCACAGCGAGACCAAGCACCTTTTGCCCATGAGCAACCAATGCCGCCAACCCCTGCAATCAGAATCTGTGATGATTCCATTAGCCATCCGTGAAGTTGAACATCAATGAACTTTAGGCTGTCAATCGATGTAGCGAAGATACCTTCTTCGCGAATCTCTAGCCCAAGCATTATCTGGTTCCAATTCCAAAACCTGATCATAATATTTCACGGCCGTTTCGAACTCCGATAAATACCGACCATACAGGTGGCCTAAATTGGACAGAACGGGAATACATTCATCGTCTTCATCGAGCATTTTTAGCAATAATTCCTCGGCTTTTCCAAGACTGTTTTTCAAAATAAGTTCTTCCGCTTCTTCCAAATCTGCTAGCTGACTCTCTGANAAATCATAGGTGTTCTCAAAGGGAGTTGACATAATAATCATTATTGCCAAAAACTCCTAATTATTGAACTATCCCCTTTAACAACGATTTTAAGGCGGTTTTCATGGTTTATAAACTCGCCCAAAAACGAGGCACTGCGAATATATTACCCCGCCTAATTTGACAATGTTTAAAGGGTTCATATCGTTGGGAGAAATAACTGGGTGTGTTTATGTTGCGCAAGCCTATCTCGAAACGCCTTGCGCTGGGCATATCTTTGTTGGTTATTTTAATCACACCTAGCCTTGCCTCTTCGTACCACGGAGGCATAGGTGGAGAACAATCAAACGCTGGTGAAACCATCGATGACGTTGCCAAAGAGGGTTGTCTTTGCCACAATGCAGCAGCCGACAACACCGTTCAAATCATCCTAGATGACGTCCCGTATGCGTGGGTGGGTGGNGAATTTTATGAACTGAAATTGCAAATCATCGGCGGACCAACTGCGGCTAGCCCGTGGACTGCTGGATTCTCCATGCGCGTNACCAGCGGTGTGTTATCCGGCGAAAATTTACAAAATTGGGAAGACGACCCAACCACCCTTACCCAAACCGAAGCAGCAGCAGGTAACTCTGACAGAATGTGGATTTTCACTTGGGCAGCGCCAGAGTCTGGCAGCGGAGTTGTTGACTTTTGGATAACTGGAAATTCAGTCAACGGCGACCAAGGCCCAGGGCCTGAAGACAAATGGAATCAACTTATTTTTGCCCTGCAAGAAGGTGACGAGAGCACTTCTGCAATGGGCACAAGAACACTATTTGCCGGAGACGGGAATGTTAGCCCGCCGGTACCAGAGGAGACCGGAGTAGACCTACATCACATGGGAGCAGAGTTTAGAGCACACGTGCTAGGATTACTTGGATTTGGCGCAGTTATTGCAGTCATCTTATTTGCCGGGTTAATGCTTAGATATAGTTTCTCATCATCTTACAAAGGTAGAAGTAACCAGCTCAGGTTGCGATATAAGATAAGGCGAAGAGGTGATCAATGATGGATGATACAATCACGAAACTTCTACGTGGAGTGGCCAAGGGTGATATCACCGTAGAAGACGCAAGAAAATCCTTGGAAGACGCCAGTCTTACAGAAGAAGAAATGGAAATGGCAATCGAAAAAGGCGTGTTCACCGAAGCGGACATGGGATCAATCGTAAGCGCAAAATTAGCACCATCTGGGGCATCATACCTTACCATGTTCTTTTTCATCTGGGGGATTTTTTGGTCCTGCTATTGGGTGTTTTCCTTAATCTATGGACTAGCCAAAGATTGGGATCAAAGACAATTGGCATTCCATCTAGCAATGTCGTTAACNACTCTCATTATGATGGGCTTAGTNTATCTAAGATTCATCTTACCAGACACTATCATTGTGAAACATGCAATAAACAAATTTATTCCAGAGCATCAAAAAGACTGGAAAGAATACAAGGTGTGATTTAATTGGCTAGGGAATATGATTTGAAACCTGCACCATCATTGGGTGGGGACGATTCAACATATGGTGCTGGGAAAGTTATCAATCGCCGGCAATTTTTGAAATACGGATTCAACACAGCAACTGGAGTATTAGCAGCATCATTGGGNGTTCTAGGATTCACCGCACTCATCATGCCGCCCGACACTGAGGGAACTGGTGGAGAAGGAACCATACAATTCTGGGCCAAGGGTCGTGAAGATGAGGCATGGTATGGGGCGAAACACGAAGTCAATATGACTCGTCAAGATTTCGTAGACGAAGCTGCAAAATCAAGCACTGGAACAGCTGGAGCCGCAGGAATTTGGAATGGAGTCCCAGTTATTGTAGTATATGTAGACCACGAGAAAAACAAAGACACCCCTGTATCCCTTGGTAAAGCAAGGTTCCAAATGATGGAAGGGTACGACGAAACTGGCAAGAGAATTGGCCATTTTGAGGACATGTCAGATGTTGACCCGAGGATTTTCCCGTCCGACAATATAGTAATCATTTACGGACGCTGCACTCATCTTTGTTGTATACCAGGTTGGCAATTAGTTTCCAATTCGTTTACTGATGATTCATGGACTCCAGGCGGCGGTGATGATGGCGGAACTAAACTATTCTGTATCTGTCACTCTTCAAGATTTGACCCTACTGCCCTAGAGATGAACTCTAACAGAAATCGATCTAGTGGCGCAACATTCAGTTATGCAGGGATAAAGGCTTCAGGCGGCCCCGCTCCAGTAGGACTTCCCATTATACCTGTACTAATGGACGGTGATTTAATAACCGGAATCACCGATTATGTAGATTGGTTAACATATTGTGATTGAGGTGATAAAATGACTACAATGTTCTGGATTCTTTGGTTCTTTATTGCCTTCATTATTGTTCTTGTTGCATTTACCCTGCGCAAAGAGAATGAAGAAATGCCTCGTAGAGAAATTCTACGAGCTGTCGAATCCACCGGAAAGATGGGTTTTGCTGAGCGTTCATTCCTTTGGGTATTCTCTTGGTTAGACACTAGATTTAGAATACAAGATTANTGGAATATGTCAAAGGGCGCATACTACAACATGCACAGACAGATGCCATTGACTCACGCGGAAAAGTATAAACTTCGCATAATCTGGTATTGGTATCCTCTATATTGCCTAGGAGGAATATCATTCCTATCGTTCATTATCCTAGTNCTAACTGGTACTGTGCTTGGAATCTACTACGTCCCTGGCGGAAATGGAATCCCATCTCCGGCTTATTTGAGCATGCAATACATCATGACTGAACTACCGTTTGGCTACATCATAAGAGCAGTTCACCACTGGGGGACTCACTTCATGGTGGCCAGCGTATTCTTGCACATGTGCCGTGTATATTTCACAGGAGCCTATCGAAATCCAAGAGAACTTAACTGGCTAATTGGTGTAGCACTAATGGCTCTAACAATCGTCTTTGGCTATTCAGGCTACTTACTACCATGGGACTCACTAGCATATGGTGCTGCGGTAATTGGTATAAACCTAGCAAACTCAAGCCCACTAGTCGGCAAATATGTCGCAACGTTACTATTCGGTGGCTCTTCACTAACCGAGAGAACAGTAACTAGAATGTACTTTATTCACGTATTCATACTACCAGTCATAGTCACTGGACTAATTATAGTTCATTTGTTTATTGTTTGGGTGCAAGGAATTGCGGAGCCACATTGATCTTAGGNGGAATTAAATGGGACTAGTAGAGAATCTGGGTAGAGTAGCATCCTCATATATGGATGAAAAAGAAAAACTTCAGGCAACTGAAGGTAAGCGCGAGAGAACACGCCTGGGCCACGGTTTTTGGCCGCATGAAGTATTGAGAGACATCTTAATTTTCGCATTCATGGGTGCTGTACTGTTGTATTACGCATGGATTATCCCTCCACCACTACACGGTGCAGCAGACCCGTACGCACAAGCTGGATTCGTATTCCCTGACTGGTATGTATTGTTTTCTTACGGCTATCTTAGATGGGGTGAATATCTACCCCAATTTACCGTCCCTACCGGTTTCATCGGAGAGATAGTCGGTCAGCCTGTATTCCCTTGGAACGCTGCATGGTGGGGAGCAGCCTTAACTGGAATCCCAATCGGCATACTTATCCTACCACCGTTCCTTGGTGGTAGAGAGAAGCGGCCAGTCGAAGATCCATGGTTTGCTGCTGCAGGTGCTGTTTACTTAGCACACATTTGGTTCATATCGGTGTTCTCAATCAATATTTTCTTGGAATTATATCATAAAAATCGGTCTGATTATTGTAAATTAGACAGCCATGGCGATCTACTTTGTGGGGTGCGGGAGCCTTGGATAGCCGAAGCGTTCAACGCCCTACCCTGGGCGATGACTGGTATTCTGTTATGGATATGTA
>PBTA01000029.1 GCA_002726395.1 Methanobacteriota archaeon
TGGCGGAAGAAAAGCAATCAGAAGTAATCCCAAGAAGGGATGTTGAAACTTATGTTACTAGAAGAAACACTCACTTTTTACTTGATATGAAACTGATGTTAAGGAGGCTTGCCCACTACATGTCTATTACCGTGGCGCAAAGACTTGATTGGCAAAGTCATATGACTCGAACGAGATATATGGATGAGGTGTTGAAAGAAATTTTTACTAATGGTATTGAAACTCCAGACGGTAGTAAATTTGGCGGCAAAGGTTTTCGCTCAACTTGGCAAGAAGCCGTTGTTGCGGTTGCCAGTGGATTGAAAAGCAATCCGAATGCTGATTTGTCTGCGACTCCCGGAAATGGTTACCAAGGAGATTTAGTTGCTCCAATGATTCGTGATGTTGGTCTTGCATTGGCAATGGGAGATACACCGCTAAGTGTTATGGCAGCAAATCTAGGTAAGGTTGGTTCCAATCAAAATGGTGGCTTTGATGACGCTGGTGGAAGAGATTTACACATCGGAGCTTGGCATGTGGGCGTTTTACCTCCTACTGCGCCTTTACCCATTGCTAGTGCTACTATGACCGGATTGGCATTTGCTGCATGGCAACAAAAATTATCCCGCTTTCATGTTGCTTGTATTGGGGAGGGGGCGTCTTCATCGGGTGAATTTTGGGAAGCTTTGAACTTAGCCGGAACACGGGGTTTACCAATAACTTACATTTTACAAAATAATCAAATCGCATTAGATACTGCAACTAATAATCAATCAGGAGTCGAGGTTTGGGCAGATAAAGCCTCAGCAATGGGGTTCCCTAGTTGGACTATCGATGGTTCAGATCCAGCTTCATGGTATGCAAGCGTAGCATGTGCTAGAGAATTTGCCTTAGAGGGCGGAGGCCCGACCCTAATTCATGTGGAAACAATGAGAGGCTGTGGACATGCCCACCATCACGATGATCTCTATTTAGGTAGCGAATCAGGTACACCTCCAGGTTACGTAGACCGGGAATTATTGGATTACTGGGCGGCAAAAGATCCGATTAGCACCCATCGAGAATTATTGCTAAACCTTGGCGTCAGTGAAGGTGATATAATTGAGTTAGAAAATCAAGAAAAGCAATTGGTTGAGGCTGATTATGATAGTCTCTTAGCTATGGACTGGCCAAACCCAGAAACGGTAACTAAAGGAATTACTAGTATTTCTGATGCTGAATCTCATCAAGACCACCTCAACCGCCTTTCGAACCCAACCTCAAACTATCAAGAAGCAGCACTTCCAGTAGGCATCTCAACATTGAGTTATGCTGAATCGGGTGGTTGGACCTATGCCAGAGCAATTCAACAAGCCATGGTTGATATTGCCAATAGATACGGAGATGATTGCGTATTTATTGGTGAAGATATGGAAGTTGCTGGTGCCTTTGGTATGAATATCGCACTGAAAAATGCAGGACATGATGAGAAATTAATCGATATGCCGCTTTGTGAAGCAATTATTGTCCATACTGGAATTGGTGCTGCCCTATCTGGAATGCGCCCGATGGTTGAAATCCAATTTGGTGGGTTTGCTGCACTCGGATTCAATGCGCTGATTAACAATGCAGCGATGCTAAGGTGGCGCTGGGGAGCAGATTGCCCTATGACTATCCGCATACCATTAGGGGCAAAAACAAGGTCAGGGCCATTCCATGCTAATATGATTGAATCATGGTTTGCTAATGATCCTGGAATTATTGTTTTGGCTCCAGCAACGCCTCAGGATGCGTATGATTTGTTGGTGGAAGCAGCAGAAATACCAGACCCAGTGATTATGCTCGAGCATATTGGCTTGTATGGTTTGCGAGGTGGATTAACCGGGTGGGGTCAAAATATTAATCAAAAAGTAGACACAAAAAGCGTGACTACAGCGATTGAGGCAAATGAAAATTACAAGATTGGCAAGGCTTCAGTGGTGCGAGGAGGCCGTGATATCTCATTGATTACTTGGGGGGCAATGCTCCATATCGCTCAACAAGCAGCAGATCTGCTTAGTGATGAAGGTATTGAAATTGAAATAATTGATTTGCGGACAATTATTCCATTCGATGCGCAAACCTGTATTGATTCAGTCATGAGAACTGGAAGATTGGTGATATTGCAAGAGGGTCAATGGAGCGGTGGGCTTGGTCACACCATTCAAAGTCGGATATTAGAATCCTGTTTTTATTCAATGGAGTCAGCACCTTGCGTAATTGGTGCCTTGGATACTCCAGTGCCTTTTTCTCCACCATTAGAAAATCATACACTGCCTTCTTTAGAACATGTAGTTGAGATTCTAAAAGCATCATATTACAACTAAATCAGTCATTTATAAAGCCGATTTAATTTGTATTTTTTTGTTAGGGTTTCGTTCATTTACCAGTTGCCCGTGGCCAATTCATGGGCGACTACCGTATAGCAATACTTCCGGGCGACGGGACAGGGAGGGAAGTCGCCATAGAAGCATCTAAAATTCTCAACACGATCTCAGAAAATACCAACATTGGGTTCGATTTAACTGAAATCGCCTGTGGTGGACAACTCTACAAAGAAACAGGTCAAGAATGGGCAGAAGGTTCATTTGAATTTTGTCGGGATGATTCAGACGCAATATTCCTTGGCGCAATAGGTCACCCCGGGGCTTATTTGCCTAACGGTGACCTTGCAGGAGGCTCGGTAATTTTGGGACTTAGAAGCGGTCTAGACTTGTATGCAAACGTTCGTCCAGTCAAGCTTTTTAATGGTGTCATGCACAAAGTTCACGGAAAATTCAGACAAATTTGGGAGCCTGAAATGGTAGACATGACAATTTTACGAGAAAATACAGAGGGGCTATATCACTCGCTGCTAAAGAGGGCTTCTAACAGAGCGCAAGGGCTAGAAGATTATGTTATTCCAGAAGTTGAATTTCCAGGACTAAAGGGTGAGGTCGTATACGATCCAAGACCGATTTCTTCACACGGAACCGAGCGATTGGTTAGAATGGGCTTTGAAATCTGTAAAACACGCAACGGGGCTCCTTCAGATGGTGTCAAAAGAGTATCATGTATTGACAAAAGTAACGTAACTAGGGGTTGTCAATTATTCCGTAGAACGTTTGACCAAGTTGCTTCAAATTACTCAGGTATTTCCACAGACTACGGTTACATAGACGCTTTTACGCAATGGTTAACAAGAACTCCTGAGCATTATGATGTAGTTGTAACCTCAAATATGTTTGGTGACATTGCCACTGACCTTGCTGCTGTTTTACAGGGTGGAATGGGTATGGCAGGCTCGGGCAACATTGGTGATAAGCACGCCTTCTTCGAACCAGTTCACGGTTCTTCACCAAAATACGCCGGTATGAACAAAGTTAACCCAATAGCCTCAATTAATTCAGTACAAATGATGATGGATTGGCTAGGAAGGAAAAATGGCAGCCAAGAATTACTTGATGTTGCTTCTTCAATTGAAACCTGTGTGGCTCAACATCTAGCAGAGGGTAAACATCTAACCTATGACTTAGGTGGAGATTCATCATGTAGCCAAGTTGGTGACATGATTGCTAATAGATTAGCAAAAACGCTGTCAGAGAATTAATCAGAATTTTTTGGTGATACTTACTGCCGAGGAGTTCTCTAAATCAATTTCCTCATCATCTTCATCGTCATCTACTTCTAAGACAACTTCCTCGTTATCTGCTGCAGTTACCTTACTACTAGTCTTTGCTTGTAATTTTTGGATTTGTTTCTGCAAGAGTTCAAACTCTATCTCAAGGTCGTCCATTTCATCTCTGACGGTCTCTATTTTAGAGTGAATTCTTGAAGCGAGTTTGTTCAATTTACGCATGATTCGCTTCTCTGACATAGCCTTGCCCAAATCAATCTATCTTTTGAATACATTGCCATTAAGAATTGGTTAATTATTACTGTTTTTTCTATGTATTGCCAATGCTGCAAGGCAAGAACCAGAAATTGTTGAAATTAAATAAATTGGTATCACACTTATAGAATTAGAGACAAAGTTAGGACCCAGTGTCCTTGCTGGATTCATTGAAGCTCCGGTGTGGCTGCCAAAAATAAATGCTAAACAGGCTACTACTGAACCAACTACCAAGGCGACAATCAAATCACTATCTGTTCTGAAAATTGTTAGATAAATGCTCATCATTAAAACAAATGTGATAAAAACTTCAATTCCAATTCCAGACCCGATGTTAACTGAAAATTCTGTAGCACCAAAACTACCGACCAGATATGCAGCAACAATTCCTCCAATAAATTGAGCAGTTAGATACGGCATTAACATTTTTTTATCTAATTGGCCAGTTATTGAAAAAGCGATTGAAACAGCCGGATTAATGTGTGCGCCGCTGTATCTTCTTGAAATTAAAATAACCATGAATACTGCAAAACCAAAGGAAAAAGAAATTATTGCTGGTGAATAGCCAGCCTTTATTGAATAGCATCCAATAAATACCATCACAAATGTTCCCACCAACTCGGATAAGAATTCAGTGCGCATGTTTAGTGCCAATTCGAGAAGGTTAATTCATTTATCCTATGGACTATATGGAATCATAATGGTGAATAAGTCATACTGGTTGGCAAGCGCATGGCGCGGGGAAATAAGTTGATGGGAATCCCCCAACTACTTCAGTTCAATACCCTATTGATGTTGGCTGCCCTTTTCCTAGCAATAATTGCCAGTCAAGTATTATCAGCCAACTTTGGTGGGAATGGAATTTTGTTTTCAGTATTCATATTGCTATTAGCTTTGGGCTTACTCGTGGTTTCAGCTGACTTTTTTATTGAAGGCGCCAAAGGATTAGCTCGCAGAGGCGGGATACCGGAGGTGGTTATTGGGTTGACAATTGTGTCAATTGGCACCTCACTCCCTGAGATTCTAGTCACCTCTACATCGGCATTGAATGTTGATAAAAACCCCGAGGTAGCAGATTTTGCAATTGGCGGCATACTAGGTTCTGTATTGGTTCAAATAACCTTGATTTTAGGTTTTGTTGCGCTTGCTAAGGGTTTGAAGATAAGACCGTCATGGCTTAAGAGAGACGGCTTGATAATGATGTTGTCTCTATTGCTGATGGCATTATTCCTACTTACTGACGAAGGGATAACTAGAATTGAAGGATTTATCTTATCAACGCTTTACATCACTTATATTTCATGGCTGCTCTACAACCGTAAGGAAATAATGGATAATGAGGGTGGTAATGATGCTGAGAATATTGACATGTCAAGTCTATCATGGTCTGGTGCGGCATACAGTGTGATGGTGATTATTGGTCTTGCTCTAGCTGTATTTGCTGCTCACCATTTGGTGGTAAACGCTAGCGATTTGGCTTATGAGATGAATATCCCTCACTCCATAATAGGTACAGTGGTATCTGGTCTAGGGACTTCTTTACCCGAACTTACTATTGCTTTCATGGCTGCTAAAAGAAGTCAAGGAGTTGCCATTGGAACTTTAATTGGTTCGAATATAACAGATCCATTGTTGTCAATTGGGATAGCCTCAATGGTACATCCGCTTTATCTAACAGATGCCGGCTCTGATATGATAATGTTAGTTATTTTACCAGCAACCATAATCAGTACCGCCATTGCTTTATTGTTGATGAGAACTTCTTATGAATTTAAGAAATGGGAAGGGATTACGTTAATTGTGGTGT
Organism: Methanobacteriota archaeon; assembly: GCA_002726395.1. Classification (GTDB taxonomy): domain Archaea; phylum Thermoplasmatota; class Poseidoniia; order Poseidoniales; family Poseidoniaceae; genus MGIIa-L1. The sequence goes on from PBTA01000029.1 coordinate 5,676, forward strand.
ATTTCATATTCTTAGCCGTTTGCGAATATTTCAGAAGAGCCGGTTTCTAAACCATGAAATCTTAACCCTCGGCCTTCTCGGAGCATCATGGTCAACTTCCAACTTGATGAAATGCAAGAAGGTTTGAAAGAATTAGCCCATGATTTTGCTGTCGATGAAATTAGGCCAAAGGCAGAACATTGGGACGCAGAATCTGAGTATCCCAAAGATGCCATCACTGCAGCCCATGAGATGGGTATTCTAAATTTACATATTCCCGAAAAGTATGGCGGCTTGGGATTGGGTTGTATGGAAGAGGTTCTAGTTAACGAGGAATTGGCATGGGGTGACCCGGGGTTTGCAACAGCTGCTTATGCTACAGCACTAGCTTGTGCACCACTAATTACCGGTGCTACCGAAGAGCAAAAGGAAATTTGGCTCAGAAGAGTGGCTGAGGAAGGCCACCTTGCTTCATATGCAGTTACTGAACCAGGAGCAGGTTCCGATGTTGCTGCTTGTAAAACTACAGCCACCCTTGAAGGTGATGAGTATGTTATCAATGGTGAGAAAATGTGGATTACAGGCGCCGGTTATTCTGATTTTTTCTTTGTTTTAGCAAAAACCGATATCGATGCAGGATATCGTGGTATGTCTGGATTTATCGTTGAGAAAGACGCTGAAGGTTTTTCACTGGGTAAAAAAGAATCTAACATGGGCCAGAGATGTTCTGATACAAGGTCAATTGTCTTTGATAATGTTCGTGTTAACAAGAACCAATTGATTGGTGGTAGTGAATCTGGTGGGTGGATGAATGCTATGAAGGCGTTTGATGTTAGTAGACCAAATATCGCTGCTCACGCAACAGGACTTGCAAGAGCATCCTACGAGCATGCATTACAATATTCAAATGAGCGAACGACATTTGGTAAACCATTGCACCAACATCAAGCGATTCAATTCATGCTTGCAGATATGAAAACTAAGATTGAAGCATCTCGTATGCTAACTTGGAAATCTGCATTTGAATCTGATAACGATATAAGGAATACAGAATCAGCAGCTCACGCAAAACGCTTTGCTGCAGATACGGCAATGGAAGTATCTACCGATGCCGTTCAAGTGTTTGGTGGCTATGGTTACTCTGAAGAGTACCCGGTTGCCAGATTAATGCGAGCAGCAAAAGTAATGCAGATCTATGAAGGTTCATCTCAAGTTCAAAAAATGATTATTGGCCGAGAGATTACCAAAGATTTTTGACTTCAATGGTGTCTAAATTATGGTTAAAATGACCCCTGCAATCATATTGAGTGCAGGTTACAGCAAACGGCTTGGAGAACACAAAGCATTGGTAAAAGTAGCAGGTAAAACTCTTCTTGAACATGCGGTACTAAAATTACAACAAGCAGGTTGCGCACCTGTAATTATCGTGGTCAATCAAGAATTACAATTTGACGCACTTATGGTATCTAGTGGGGCAGTGGTAGTGGTCAATAAATCACCAGAAAATGGGCGGACTGGGAGCCTAAAAGTTGGGCTTAATTCAGTGTTAGCAGAATTAGGCAGAATGCCCAATAAGGCAATAATGTGCCCAGTGGATAGGCCGGGATGGAAAGCATCACATATTGGTAAATTAACAAAAACTGACAGGTCATGTTGCTTAACAGATAATTCGATAAATGGCCACCCAGTGGCTTTAGTAAAGGATGACTTACTCAATATAATGGCGGCGAATGATGATGCGCCATTAAAGGATATTGTGAGGTTTGAATCAGTTGCAGTCGATAATACTCTATTATCTTTGAATATAGACACGCCTGAGGATAAAGCAAGATTAACAGAAAGTGCAGATTTTTTTGTTGAACTTTGATGCGTAAATGGTATTTGTAAAGACCAGTAGCGCAGTACATGTCGAATGACACGTTGGCTTGGGCTTTAGATCGGCTGGCGGAAAGACGTCGTGTGGTAATTGCCAGTGTGATCAAAACTTCTGGTAGCGTTCCGGGTAAGGTTGGAGCTAAACTAGCGGTTGCTGAGGGTAAGGAAGGTTTCCATGGAACTGTGGGTGGTGCTGGATTAGAAATGAAAGTTCTACTACGTTGCCAAGAATTGCTCAGTGAGTATTGGGAGCCATATGGTGAAATGCATACATATGGTCTAAATAAGGGTGCGAAGGGCTATGAAGTACAACCTTTAGATTCATTATGTGGGGGACGAGTTACCTTGTCAATCGAAGTAATCATGCCATCTCCTCACGTACTCATGATGGGTGGAGGTCATTGTGCCAATGCTTTGTCGCAAACTATTAGTTCACTAAATTGGCACCATTCAGTCACTGACTCAAGAACAGAATACTGTAACAAAGAGTCATTTCCCCAAGCTACCGAACTAATTCCATCTAGCGTAGCAGAATTTTTGGCAACTGAATCATTTGATTCTATAACCCGGTTTTCCGATATTTTGTTACTCGGTCATGATTGGTCAGAGGATCAAGACAGATTGCTTGGTCTACTGGAGATTTGCCAGCAACATAATTGCCTACCAGACGGGAAAACATTCCCTCGAATAGGTGTTATTGGTAGCCGCAGTAAGTGGAATTCCTTCTGTAAATCAGCATTGGCACAAGAAATCAAGCAAGATTTGTTAGATGCTGTAGTCTGTCCAATCGGGATTAATATCGGCGCAGAATCACCTGAAGAAATTGCTATTGCGGTAACTGCACAGATACTCTCCCTCAGCAAGGGTGTTTCACCACAAGACAAGAATTGGCGTCAATCTTCTTGAGAGTTGAAAATTTCTGTTCTAAAATATACTAACTCTTCTATCGATTCTAATATGTCATCTAAGGCTAAATGAGAGAGTTTCTTTTGGTATTTTTCTA
>PBTA01000005.1 GCA_002726395.1 Methanobacteriota archaeon
TTACTAGATTCGCCCTGTTCACTACTAACGTCTATTGTGAGTTTGTGGCCATCATCTAAACTGATTGATTCACTCATATTTGGCAGCAGTACTCTTGCTTGCAAAATTGTAGTATTGTCAATCGAATTAGTCGAAGCGTTGAACACTGCATCTCCCACTCCGAGGTCAATTTGAACAGAGTCAACCCAATCAGTACCGTTGTAGAATTCTATTGACCAAAGTTCTGAATCTTGTGAGGAAGCAACAATACCTGAAACCTCAAGCAGATCACTTCTTTCAGTACCAAGATAATCAACCTGCACATCAAACTCTATGTTTTTGTATGACTCATCATCAGTCTGTGCATTTAGTACAGAGGTTTCAATATAAGTTACATTCCTTAATGTATCCTCTAATATTGTTATTTGTGTATCTGAATTAATCTTTCTAGTATATTCTAGAACAAGTTCTGTGATACCTTGCTCAATAGAACTTAAGCCAGTAGTAGAATAGTTCATTTCTAAACTTTGATGATGTTGATTTGTGGTGAATTCAGAGGTTATTCTTGCATCCCCAATAGGCAATAATATTTTGGCTTCTCCATCTGCATCAAGGGTTAAATCCCATTTTGCACCAACAAAGACATCTACAACCATAACAACTGGAGAGTTTGTGATTATATCTTCACCAGTTTCAAACCCATTGTCTCCTGCATGATATTGATTCAATTCTATATCAGTCCATAGGGTATTTATTTCTAACCATCCGCCAGATTTCATTTCTAGAGTTATTTCGCCGCCATCAAATACATTAGCGTCTAAGTATCCAATTGCAATTCCTCCACCATTTTCGTTGGTATTTTGGCTTTCAACAACTACGATCCAATTTCCTGGGGTCAATGTAGTGTCCCAAGATAACTCACCATTTTCATATGTACCACTTAGAGATATCGCAGATAATTGGTTATCTGTTTCAGGGTACAAGGTTATCGATGAACCGTCTAGTTGTAATTCAGCATCAGGCATATTTGTGGTAACCAATCCAGATACGGCAACACTGCTGGCAGTGATTTGATGAGACTCTACTATTGCTTCATCTTCTACGATTAGATTAGAGCTGTTAGTGCTGTTGTAATAGGTTGTAACATATCCAGACTTCTCCATGGAAACATTAAGTTCAGTTCTTATCGGGACAAATGTGGACCACAAGCCATTAACGTCTGTGGCTACAGTTTCATTGATTGTTTCATCAGCAGTAGTAATCACAACACTAACATTTTCAACATATTCGTTTGGAGTTGCAGAATTATCTAGATTAATATCCCAGTAAACTCTACCACCAATTTGCACACTTACATCAGCATATATTGATTCTAAGTGTAATTCGTTGTCAATATTATTTTCGGATAATATTTGTTGCTCGTCTTGTATAATCCATTGTCGGTCATCAGAAATTTGCTCCAATACCAAAGAATAATTACCAGGCATTAACATATCATAAACATAACCAGTTGAGTTAGATGGTTGTAATGTTATGTTACCAAACCCATCGTTACTAACAGCAGTGACCCTAGCATCAACAATTGGGTTATCTGTAAGGTTCTCTGTTAGATTAAAACTTACCTCCATGGCTGGAACTAAATTAAGTTCCATGTTTACCCTATTAGCGCTAGAAGAGTCAATCATTAGAGGAGCCCTTAGAAGGTAAGTTTCATTCTCAACAACCTTTGGTGCAACAATAATCACCCAATCACCTGCTGGAACGTACCCGGCAAAGGTTCCATTTTCTTGAGTAACTAAACTCCTCCATGCATTATCGTTTTCGTTGTACAAAAGGAATTCAAGGTTTTCCGCTCCAACATCATTCTGCAGTAATTCACCAGAGACCAACCATTCATTTGAAAACGTAATGTTGTAATTGGTAACCGAATCTTCTCTAAAGTCAACGAAAATTTGTGTTGTTTGGAAAAATTGGTTAAAATCAGAGGAGTAATCATCACTATCATAGTCTGTAATTGACAGTAAATACGATCCAGGCCTAACGCTTAGTTTGTAATCCCCATTTTCTATGACTTGATTTGTGCTGTTGATATAATATGTATTTTGAGTGAATATTGTTGGTATTAGCGAGAAATTACTGAATACTGATAGTCCATCCTGACATGTATCATTGGCAGATACACAAAGAGATACTGTGATATCGACTAATTGTGGATTAGCGACTAGTTCAAATGTAGTTGAGACATCATCATCAGAAATGTTTGCGCCAGTTATGCTAGTGAAGTTGAATTCATCGTCAACAAATATATCGTAATTGTCATTTGCCACATTAAACACAAAACTCCCGTCGTCTTCTGAAGGTATTGTCCACTCAAATCCAGACGAGTCTTTAGCAACTACAACAGGATTGTAGCCATCATAGAACTCTGCGTTCCATTGAGTTTTGTTATCATAAGTAAACAAGGCACCTTGAACAGTTGTTGTTTCCTTGAGATATTGATTAGACAAATCATAATCTGTCACATTTTCTGGTGAGAAATCAATACCAAGTCCATGAGTAAGTGTTGTCGAGTAGGCAATTAATTGATATTCTCTGTCACCCGGAACTAGCAGGGAAAAGTTGCCATCGTCATCTGTTGAGACAGAATAGCTAAACTCTTCGCTTTGTATCTTGAACGCAAGGTTTGATGCAACTACTGAATTATCAATCTTATCGGTTGAACTCCATGAATCATCAAGTTCAGAAGTATAAGCCCTGAGATTTCCATTTAATGTGGTCGCTATCGAAAATGGTGCATCTAGTGTCAAATTATCTTCACTGACGGTAAATGTGGTAAATATGACATATGATTCTGAATTTTCATCAGTTAACTCATAATTACCAGGAATAAGTTCTAGGCTTACGACTCCATTGACGTCAGTAGTATATTGCTGGCTAAAGAAAATCTCGCTTGAAGATATAGTAATATTTCTATTGGATAAATTCAACAAATCCTCTCCGTCACCATCTGTTGGAGAAACTAACTGTATATCTACATCAAACATTTGAGGGATAATACTGATTGGCGAAATCACTCCAGCATCTGTTGTAACAGTTACAACATCTTGAATTTCGTTGTATCCATCACCGTCCATGTCTATTCTGAACGAGTATGCACCCGGATGTAATGGGCCAAAGTAATATCCACCCGTTTCATTGGACTTGATTTCAACCTCGGAAGCATTCTCTTCGTTGACATTTTCGAAGAAAATCGATAAATCAGTAATTGGGCTTCCAGATGAATCTGTCACATTTCCTGCAATCAATGATCCTGGCATGTTGAGATTAATTCCAAACGAGGGTTCGATTCCTACTGATACAGTTTCTGGTAATTCTACCTCACTGCCATCATCAAACATTACCAAGGCTTGATATTCCCCTGGTACTATTCCTGTTTGGTAGAATGAACCTGGGCTAACCATTTCTCCTGAGAAATGTCCAGAACCGACGAATCTTCCTGTTCCGTTGAATATTCCAGTCCCTTCAAAGAAACCAATGCCTTCGAAAGAAGCACCATTGTGTTCCTGAATTAGGATCGTTTCTCCAGCAGAGGTAAATCTTCCATTGGCATTCACAAGGCCATCAATTAGGTAAACAGGTAAATCTCCAGTATCATCAATCAAACATACTGTTTCATTTTCAGGCATAGTGGTTACCGCTGAATCGTTAGCGTCAACATCACAATTGACGTTAAGCACATCATTAAGGTCGATCCAAGATGCTGTTAATTCCCCAGTACCGTTCCAAGAACCGTTCGCGATGTATGTTCTTCCGTCGCCGATAGATCTAGTAAATGTTCCAACAAAGTTGACTACTGATGCCAAACCATTTGATTCAAATGTTCCATTTTCCTCAAATACGGCTTCACCAGTACCCTGTAAAATTCTAGTTTCTTCTGTAGAGAATGAACCGTTAGTAGTGACTAGTAGCATATCATCAGAGGCTTGGTGAACGTTAACTAGTTTGATAGTTGTGTCAACAATTGCATCACCGTCAAATGATTCATCACCAGTCCAAGTTAGTTGGCCTGATATACCGCTGCTGTCAACTTGAATGTTCATAGAGTCGGTAAATTCAGTAGTTCTGTTAGCCTGCTCACCTGTGACATTCATTACTGAATCGCCCAACCAAGTCATGTTTGCTACATTACCAAGTACCGCAGTAACAGGGAATATAGTTCTTGCAGTTTCGTCTGGTAGACATACATTGTATTGAGAATTGTATGACTCATATGAATCACAAAGCATGTCGCCCAAATTTTGCATGTAACTTCCGTCACTAATTGATGTCCTTGCTGGTTCAGCATCAAAGGTTCCAACAAAAGCACTTACTCTTATCTTACCCGCTGGTGCGGTAAAAGACCAATCACCATTTGCATCGGCATCGGTATAACCGATTGGAATCCAATATGTATCCTCGTCTAAGTCTTCAGCACCTTCACCAGAGAAAGCATCTCTCTCGATTAGTAGCCGGACACCAGGAACTGGATTACCATCATCACTCATAGTTACTTGACCACTGATTTCGGCACCAGAGTAATATTTCATTATCTTAACATAGGTGTTAGCTCTAAAGGTTGTATCATTTGCATCTTCACTGTACCAGTTAGAAATGACAAAGTGGTTCATCATAGCGCCAGGCATAGGCAATGCATTTTGTAAGATTGACCCCGGAGTTCCACCGATACCAAAGTGCTGAGCCGGCTGTGGGTTCGAGAATTCTGTATTCACACCTAGCGAAGATGCCCCATAACCAACGTAAGTTCTTGCCAGCATAGTGTCAAAGAAGGCAGGGTTGTGGTCTACTCTGACATCTTGAACCAATAACGGATCGATTTCCAATCCGGCTTGTTGATCGAGGAAGTCATTTACCATTGCTTCATCTACTTCTTCTCTTGTCATCTCGAAGCTTCTGTCACCTCTAGAGGTTTCATAGGTCTCATCCATGAAGGTTGAAATGTCTTGGCCGCTCAAAATAGTTGGTGCACCGAAAATACCCATAGGTTGTTCGCCGTTATATGCTGCATCAGCAGTATAACGACCAGCTCTAGGGTACAGTCTGTTGTCGATGGCAAAGTATCTAATTTCGTGATCTCTTTCAACCATATCACCAGGAAGGCCTTCATAATCTTGAACTTTGTAATAGCCTTCCATGCCAATTAAGTCATCATATAGATTTACTATCTCTGGTTCAGTCATAATATCGTTTAGCAATTGAACGGTTAATGCTAATCTTGTGTTTGCTCGGTGAATGTGAGTTGATACTGAATCAAATTCATCTCGCAAGTCGTTGGTGTACCAGTAATCTCCAAAAATGTAATGTGTGGTTTTGTAACTGGAATCTTGGCCAGATCTCACGTTGCTGTTGAATGTGGTGTTTGCATCTGAAAAATCACTGTAATCTCCATCGACACATGAGGTAGACACTACTGGATCACAATCAACTTTCTCACCATCTTGGTAAAGTCGGTAGTAAAGAGTGCTTGTATCAGCAATCCCGTCGACTCTGTGAAAGCCACTAGCCATTACATTTTCACTATTTGCTTGAATCTGTGATGCCTCGTTGGTTTGAATTACGGTGAAAGCATAATCATCAATTATACTACGCATTTTATCATTGTCACCCTCTTCTTGGATGGTTTCAAACAATTCATATTGTTCAGAATCCATATGTCTTTCAACTATGTTTGAGAACCCTGAGGTTAGTTCATAGTCATCAGTGTTAAGTTGATTATACCGTAAGTCTCCTGTAGCTAATTGCCATGTGAACATAGAGATTAGGTCTGCTTGATTTCTAGCTAACAACATATTACCCGATGCAGGAATACCTGACTGGAAGTTGTCAGAAACAGATGGGTGTTGACCGGTATCAAGGGCTTGGAAACCATAATCCCACCATGAGACAAATGCAGGTCTTTGAGAATAATCCATTTGAGCATCTTGCTGGGTCATCCAGTCATAGGCACTATTCCAGCCATAGTCATTAAATCCAGAACCAAATGATCCAAGATACTTGTTACCTGAATATGCACTGCTATCCAAAACCGAGAATCCTGCTAACTCCCATCTTAGAGCGTCAGGTATGAGATTGTAGATAGTTTCATCGATGTCATCCTCACCATCATCTGTGCCGGGTATTGCAGAATCTAATCCATAAGTGAATTGTTGTCCACCTACTAGCAAAATAATCAACAATATTGCAGAGAAAGAAGGAGTCCTCCATACTGCTTTTCTAGCACCAGCAATTCTGTCTGCTGGAGTCCTGATTCCGAATTTTTTCCACGCCTTTACCAAACCACGGAAATTAGCTTTATTCCATAGCGCAACTATTCCCCATGCACCAAGTACTGCTACGGCAGGAGTAGCGTTAAACATGAATCTTGCAGCAGTCCAGGACATGTAGGTAGCGGTAAAAATCCATATTCCAAAGAACAGGTGTGATTGATTCTTATTTCTAAATGTCGACCAAAGTGCATAGAATCCCATGGCTAGTGCAAGTACCAATACAATAGGTCCCAACTGGGCAAATAACTGACCACGGGCTGGTGGATTAGCCTCAGCAACTGTTCCAAAAATCTTGGTCTTGCTGAAGTATCCACTTCCTGTGAACAGAACATCCCATGCATTGCTAAATTCTAGTTGCTTCAGAACAAACAATATGGTAAAGAATATAGTTGCTGCCACAAACAGAGTTCCCAAAACAAGTAGCCATGGTTTGTCTCTAAATCCGGTGGTAACGTAGGCAATCGCTAATGTGAATCCTAGGACGAACAAGAATGGTTGTAATCCAGTGCCGTCTAAAACAAGGTTCATTTGCGGGTGTGCGTAGAATGGTAATGCCATTAGAAGATTGGCAAACAACATTGCTAAGAACAACGAATTGAGTGAGGTAGAATCTTTTCTTCGGAACATGTTGAGGGCTACCTGAGCGAAGTATGCCAGGAATAGTATGCTTGGACCGACAACGAAACCTTTCCAAGCCAACGAGGCGATACCAAAAGAAACCCCAGCAAGTACGGCAAATGCCATAGCAGGCCTACGCTCTCTTGCTATTACTCCATAAGAGTTCAAAATCGATGTGATTCTTGGCGAAGAGGTTCTAGTTAAACGATCATTGCTGGAATACTTGATGGCTTTGAACCAAAACATGAATCCCATTGAAATGAATAGCATTACGAAGGCATCGTGGTCTGCAAGCGCCCAAGTAGAGTGAGAAACGTGAGCTGGCATGAAGGCAATTAACCAAGCAGCCACTACTCCGGTAGATTTGCCGAAGTTGTCCTTGGCGATGGTAGCAATTGGGAATATGGTAAGTGCACCGTATATTGCTGGCAGTCCTAGTATAGCATACCAAACTGCGTCATTACCAAGCATTGGTTCCAGAATCATTGCCAATAGGGCAATTGACCAGGTAAACAACGGTGGACGTGGATTGACACCACCTAGTGGATAAGCACGATCTGCGTCAAAAATCAGGTGTGCATTATTGGCTATGATATAATCAACAACACGCTTCATGTACCATGGGTCAGACCCTCCAGTCATGTCCCAGTCGCCAGTTCCTACAGCATTCATTGATGGAACAATGTACCATTGAATTCTGATTACCAGTCCGAAAAAGAAAGCCATACCAATCATCAAACTAGACCAGTGAGCATCCCAGAATTTTCTAGCGCCACTGACTTCATGATCATCTAAATTTGCCCAGCCACCGTATTTCTCGTGAGTTGAAATCATGTATATTCCAACACAGATAAAGAACGTGAAACCAAGCCAGATTAGCGAGCCCCAAGTACCTTCAAGTTGCTCGGACTCCCAAATTCCTGCTTCGTACCATGCAGACACTATGTATAGTGCCCACATTGAACCAATAAACATTGAACGAGTATACCACTTTTCTGCTGCCATTCCAGCAACGACCATCGCCACCATACCAGTAAAGAAAGCACCCCAGAAGCCAAAATGACCGTGATAGCCGTCTGCGTCTGTGACGCCCAGTTTATCTGCCATAGAGACCGCATCAAAATGATACAGGCTACCGACATGTGCTAGAATCCAAACTGCTGCAGCGATTTGCAATGGTAGAGTTGATTTGTTGTAAGATCCTTCATGTTGCGCAATCTTAGAGAACCAACCCTCTTCTCCTGCTGGGTTTAATGTGCCCCTGGAGAGTACTGCTGCGAGTAAACCAAGTACAACAAATATCGTCAAATAACTGAAAAATACATAGCCTAATGCTTGTCTTTGGAGGTTTAGTGTGTCTTTTAGCGAACCATCTGCAAAGGTATACAGAGTATCTAAATCGCTGTTGTATGAACCAACAGCAACCATACCGACATTAATTCCCATAACAGCAAATGTAAGCATTGTGGCAAATTCATGACGTCCTCTTGAATCAAACAAAAATACACCAAAGGCAACTACTAGAAATTGTAGAGCCACAAATGCACCTTGGTCAGTCAAGTGAATAATAGCTTGATGACCAATCATTGCTGCACCCAATGTTGCTAGAGAAAGAGCCGAGGAAGAGAGTTTTACGGCACCATTATCTCTGACAACTCTTGGGGTGATACCCAAGGTAGCCGCTACTGCAACAAGCAGCATCGGTGTCATATTTTCTAGGTTTAGGTCGAAGTCAAATCCTGCGACCATAATTGCTGCGATTGCCAGCATTACTGCAAGGGGCGCTATTAGCCACCCAAGCATTGGTGCTGGAGAGTTTCGCAATGTTGTTGTTTTCTCTTCCATTTTTTTTCCCTCATCGGTGTTTCGCGACAGCCGTAAGGCTGGAGCAACTTGCCCACTTTAGAACCTCTTTTAATAGTGACGCACGATAGAAGTTTTATCTTTGACTCAGTATAGCGTTTATCCTAAGAAAACAAGTCACCGTTTAGCGTTCAATATTTGACCACCAATATCGGTCCTAAAATGGCCACCCTCTAAGGTAATGGTATTAATTAAATCATAGGCTAAAGTCGCTGCACCAGACAATGTTTTTGACATAGCACTACAAGATAAAACCCTGCCGCCATTGGCAATGATTTTGTTTTCTGCTAATTTAGTTCCTGCATGGTTTACCCAAGAACTTTCTAATGCTATAACGTCCATATTATCAGGAATACCTTCGACAATCCGTCCTTTGACCGGCTGACTTGGATAACCTTCTGAAGCAAGTACAATTGTCAAGGCATGGGCATGATAAAACTCCACAACCAGTGAAGATAATTTATCCAACGAGGCGCAGTGAAGAATAGTAAACAAATCAGTTTTTATTAACGGCAATGTGATTTGACATTCTGGATCGCCAAACCTAACATTAAATTCAACTACGTTGGGGTCACCAGAATCTGTAATCATCAATCCGACATACAACACTCCTCGGTACGGAATAGTAAGTTTTGAGAGGTACTCAAACATTGGTTTAACGATTCGCGAAATCACCTTTTGATGCACTGATTTTGTCACGATAGGGGCTGGACAATAAGCCCCCATGCCACCAGTATTGGGACCTAAATCTCCATCATATGCACGCTTGTGATCTTGACTAGGGGGCAGGCACACAAATCCTGAACCATCCATGACGACTAACATGCTAGCTTCTTGGCCGGGTAAAAATTCCTCTAGCAAAACTTTACCGTCGGTTTGGATGGCATTGGTAATGAATTCCTTTGCTTCACTGCGATCTGAAGTAACCAGTACACCCTTGCCACCAGCCAGAACATCACGTTTTACAACCCAAGGATATTCTGAAAATAGGTCGAGTGAAGAATCAATATGGGCGGTGTTATTGAGAATTTTAAAACCTGCAGTTGGTACACCAACCTCACTCATCACCTGCTTTGCATGTAACTTTGACCCTTCTAACTCAGCTAGTTCTGCAACCGGTCCAAAACACGGTATACTTACCTCGATGAGACGGTCTGCTAATGACTTACAGAGTGGTGCTTCTGGACCGACAACAACTAAATCAATATGAGATTTAATACAGAAACCAACTAACGCTTCAATGTCTGTTGGTGAAATATCGATATTGCTGGCAATAGATGCGGTTCCAGCATTGCCAGGGGCGCAATACAACTGCCCAACCATAACTGAATCATTAAGCGCTAAGCATAGCGAATGCTCTCTGCCACCGCCCCCAACAACCAATACCTTGTGAGCGCCCATAGTTAACCCTCAATGCTGTCCATTGATAATCTATTTTGCTAAATTCAATGATTGGATTTGTCAAATGTTAAAGGCCTTCAACATAACGCACCTACATGCAAACAGTCAATGAGGTTGCCCTAGACATGGGATTACTATCCCTTAGTTTGATGACTTTGTGGCTATATCTACCCGGTTTCTTAGCAAATACATTTGCTATGATGTGGGGTAAATGGCTGCCGAAAACTGGCTATGGACCATGGCCAATTGATGGTGGTAAAACGATGAAAGATGGCAACAGAATGCTAGGTGACGGTAAAACTTGGAATGGGTTAATTGGTGGTTCACTCACCTCGGGATTACTTTGTGTTATTATCGTAGCATCCATGGGTGATGTACCAAATATTGATTCGGTAGAATCTAACATATTTGCTCACCCATTGACTGGTTTTGAAGAATCATGGTTCGATATTGGGTCTACCACTGTTTCAGCATTTATTTTAGGTACGTTCTTAGGTTTTGCCTGCCTTGTTGGAGACAGTACTGGTTCATTTTTTAAGCGCCGCAGGGGGCTTAAAAGAGAAGGTGACATTTCTTCTAAAGCACCCCTACTAGACACCCTACCGTTTGCCATTATGGTATTTTTGTGGGGCCAATTATTCCTAGGTGAGTCCTTGCTTTCACAATCGGAATTGGTTGTACCAATGTTAATTATGGTCGTAATTACCCCAATTCTACATCGTTCTTTCAACTTAATTGGATACTACATTGGTTGGAAAGATGTGCCATACTAAAACAATATTTATCTAGCCATGAAGGGAAAGGTTTGATGAATAACTGCATTTAGTCCGCCATATGCGTAGAGCAACAATTATTGTAGCATTCTTTATGATTTCAACGATCTTATTCATGCCGACTGGACTTTCACAGCCTCAAACAGACGGCACAACACAGGTAATAACGTCTTCAGAGTCATGGGATATAAATTCTGAATTTGACGGTGAGGTTACCGTTACTGAAGGAGCAACACTGACTATCAGTGGCGACATTAGTATTGCTACTGGATCCTCTATTGTGGTGGATGAAGGCGCAAACTTAGTGCTCACTGGAGGATTANNAGCCTTGGAAATGTCCTCNGGTGTGTTCATGGAAGTGTATGATACAACAATGCTTCAACCAAACTTTACCGGACTTGTTGATTCAGGAACATTGCGCATCAATCTGGCTAAAGATTACTTCAGNACAATGGATGTTAATGTAACAGTTGGAGACAGCACAATCGCCTGGGCTGGTGAAGAATACCTAGACTATAGTGTCGATTTTAATGACCAAGCAATTAATGTTAGTTTCCAAGGGTTCTGGCAATTCCCGGTATGGATTGACTCGATTCAAGCATTTGATAGCAACGGAGTAATCTATACTCTAGACGCTGATGACTGGCAACATAATAACGGCGTTTTGAAAACCGAAGAAGGTGAGGCCTCNTACAGCATAACAATCAACGGAAACTTTGANNCAAATTCTGGTTNTATTGAAGGGGCTGAGTTAAGTTGCATTGGTGTATGTACAATTGATAATAGCACATTGACCTGGAGCAGCCCAATTAATGTTCAAGACACCGGTACACTCTCAATAATGACTAGCACAATCAATGGAAGTCGAACCTATGAAGACATCATTGTTCATGATACTGGCACAATCAATTACGATACTTCGACAATGACTGGCACAGGCGGCCCAACTGATAGTTGGATTCGATTACTGTCACAGAGAATTATTTCCACNAATTTGAAAGATGCTCCAGCTAGTGTCCACTTTGAAGGTCTTGGATACCTAGGCAGCAGCGGCGATTTAACATTAGATGAAAATGGCAATGTCGAATTGTCACAGCACAATAATCCAGAACTCAATAAATATCTACGTATGACTGAATGGTTAGATAGTTCAGGGGGCATGAATCAGGAAGATGCAATGGTTCTGATTACCTTAAGCGGCGGCAATAGTGCTTGGAGCGGTGATTACTCCATTACCCTTGACCCTGCACCTGCGACCCCATCATTCACTGCCAACATTCCACTACCTTACGTAGTGATTGACTCTGTTNTGCCCGAGGATAACAAAGGAACTGCTAACAAAGGAATTGGAGTAATGGTAACCGCTTCTAATACAGGAGATGTCGAAGTATCTACCAACATACAATGTTTTGAGGGTGATGAATTAGCCGATGTAACCACCCTATATGTGACCTTAGCACCGGGTGAATCAAAAGATATCCCGACTACATGGTATGCAAACTCTTCCGGGGCGAAATCCTTGAATTGTAAACCCTTGATTCTGCCAAAATTTAACACCTTATCTGAAGACCTTGGCCAGTCTGCTGGCACTGAGTCTGAACTAGTTTCCTTCAAAGACGCTGAAGATTCAGAAGATATGCCAATCATCCTATACGGTGCAATCGTAATNGTNATAGTTATTGGTACAATCATATTCTCTAGAATCTCTGCNAAGAAACTCACAGAAACAGAGGAAGAGAAAGATTACTCCATCGATGAGGATGACGATGAAGATACTGGAGTCATTGAGTAATAGTTAGTCGACGCTAGCATCGCTGAAAACTCGTAATACAACGACACCAGCAATAATCAAAGCCATACCAGCTGCTCCAGCCAGATCTATTTTTTGATCAAATATTACCACTGATATAATTGCTAATGAAGCAATCCCAACACCAGACCAAATGGCATAAGCGACTCCAATTGGGATTGTATCAAGAGTAAGGGATAGAAAGTAAAAGGCTGAACAATAACCAATTACCACCACTAATGATGGCCAAAACTTAGTAAAACCCTCTGTTGATTTGAGAGATGCTGTTGCAATAACTTCAGTCATTATCGCTAATCCTAGATAAGCCCATTTAGCCAAACTAGCCACTTCTGTAATTTATAACAAGTTTCAGCAAGCGGTCATTGCGCCATCTTGAGTAGAATCTTGCTCATCCCAATCTAGTTCCCAACTATTGCTGGAGGTGTATGTTGATGTATCCCCTGCATAGAACTGGTTTACTACTTCAAGTTCAAATGTATAGCAGCCTGCATCATCGTAGAACTTATTCCTTTCAAGATATTGGTTTACATCATATTGTGCAGTACCAGGCAAGGCAAACCAGCCATCGATTTCAACGGAACCTTGCCCAATTTCTGAGTTTGACCAGGAAGCACTAAGACCGTTGACAGTTATAGGTGGCATGTTATAGACGGTCTGTGAACCTTTTTTGATCACTAAATTCAATGTATAATCAGATGCAACAGACAATACATCACTGGTTTCTAATGAATGGTCGCCACCGTCCAATGCTTGCTCTCCATTAGAGAATAAACCAACAGCTGCATCGATAGCGATACCATCNGTCACCGATGATGCACCTGTCCCTTGATTGGTTGTTTTTACAATCTTGAATATACTAACTGCAGAATTTTGCGCTTCTCTTGTCAAAAATTTTGGGTCTATGTCAATAGAAGAGGATTGTCCATCTGAGGATTCAACTTCGAGTCTATACTGGATAACCACATTTGCTAACCAACCATCACCTTGGACCAAATGTTCATAAGAATTTCCAGTAAAAACTTCGTCAAGAGGCGCATAGAATGTTGCCCTGTCGTTGGATAATGATTTGCTACCCTCCCAAACTTCTTGGTCATTCGCAAAAATCTTAGCAGTTATTTCATTTGTACTGCCTCTGACAACGAATGTGAAATCATTCTCATCCTCATCAATAGACAATTCAGATATTACAATTGATGCATTGGTTGGGATAATCATGATAGCAGCATACGGCCCAACAGCGATTAAGAAGGCTAAAGCAACTGAAATTCCAGTCTTGAGGCCAGAAACACCGCCAGTCATTCGTTGTGAGAAAAGGATTAACCCAATACCTAAGGCCAGAACAACCAAAACTACAGCAAAGCCAAATCCTCCCCCTTGAAGAGAAATTATTGCCCCAAGGACGATTATTACCCAGCCGACTAAATTTAGGATCAGTGGAATGTCTGGACCAGCGTCTTGTGCTGTTGCTTTACTGGTGGCGACAACGGGCTTAGTTTTACTGAGCAAGGCAGCCGACTCAGTCTTTGATTCTGATTTCTTAGAACTCTTAGAACTCTTAGGTTCATCATTTGATGCGGTCTTTGCTTTATCAAGTAGTCCAGCCATGGCGCTCCCTGTTTAGTTCACTACAGGTTTAAGTTATGAACTAAGCGCCTCCAAGAGTCACAAAAGTCAGTTTTACAACGGGCAATGAATAGTTCAAAGTCCGGGAGCAGCTTCTCGCCATTCCTCGTCTTCGTCATCGACATTGATGAACCGACGACCGGCAACTGCAGCAGCAAGAGCAATCATAGAGAGAGCAGGGATTATTTCAAAGCCTGGCAGGTAAACTCCTCTTACGTAAATGGTAATCATCTGAGTTTCAGTAATACAGCCGCCTGTTGTACAAGCAAATTCGGACTCAGCAAAGAAGTCTAGCACGTGGTAAGCATCTGTCCATCCTTGATTCTTTGGTGTTCTGACTTTAATCTCAACATTTGTTGGTGTTGGACCTGGATCTACGCCTTTCTTTACTGCAGGTAGAGTAACAGTAAATCCAGCATCTTCCAGTGACTTACGGTAAGTGTCAGTAATTCCCACCTTCATGAAGTCATACTGGTTNCCTAGATTGTAAACTTTAAACTCGAATATTTTATCAGTTTTTGGCATCAGTTGAACGAATGGTTCGGTTGCTTCTACTTGGACTAATGAATATTGCATAATGTTAACAATCATGTTGGTGTTTGATGATGCTGAGTTTAGTGGAGGTACACCGTTTATTTCTTGTACTGTTGCTTGAACAGATAGTGTTCTTACATCCATAGTCATGTAAGGAGTTGCCCTAACTGAAATTTGGAAGTCTACTGATTCTCCAGCACCAACATACATGTCACCTGGAGCGGCTGTTGCCAAACCTTCTGCATTNACGTTGAGACTAACTTTCTCTTGGTACGCTGTAGGGTTTGTTGCAGTACAGGTAGTAAATCCAGAGTAAGTTGAACCAGGTTTTACTTCTACGTTGATGGTAGATGGTGCACAGTTAACTGAAATAGCAGCTGTCGGGGTTGGGTTTTGAGCAGCCGCTGGAGCAGCAACTACAAGCATGGAAAATAAGTACAATGTTACAAGAAACGAAGCGCGCTTTAAGTTGGTCACAATCTCACCTATCATGCTTCCCACCCCCGTGACCCTCATAACCATTTTGGGAAGATGGGAGATAATTGCCTTGAAAACGGCTATTGTGAAAAAGTGGGCCCGAAGGGATTTGAACCCTTGACCGCCCGGTTATGAGCCGGGTGCTCTAACCAACTAAGCTACAGGCCCGTAGCCGCCCGTCACTCCGCTCAGTCATAAAGTGTTCCAACTAACTGAATTGGGATAGAGATGACTGGCTTGGCTTAATCCACTCTCTTACCACAGCTTCTGCNGCATCTCTGATTTCCTCGGGAACAAATACCATTGCTCGTTCNTTTGGCAANGCTAAAGAACGAATCATAGCAGAATGTTCAGAAACGTCTCTACCGTCTTCTAGTTTGATACCTTGNTCATAGGGCATGTAACCACGCTTAGAAATCGTGGCGTATAGTACGTGGATTTCTGGATCATATCCATGAGATTGGATGAACTCTTCTAGACGTTGTTTTACTGCATCTACCATCTTTATGTCCAGTGTGNTAATTCTCAAAGACTTGTGGAAACCTCGTCGTGACAGCAATTTANTAGCGTACAGTGACAAGATTGTATCCTCATGTTTTGCCCAATCTGAGAGGGCTACTTTGATATGNGAATCATTTAATTCAGCGTATTGTACTGGTGACAANGATTCATTGACCAGCATTTGTTNCAACCTGTGATCTAGGCTTAAATCACCTTGTTCAGCCAAGACCTTAGCACGAGACAACATGTCAACCAAATAATTTTGAGTCAGCATGTTGACTTTGTGGAAGTAGACTTGATTGTACATGTGATATCTAGTCACCAAGTATGCTTCAACTGCTGGTAAGCCCCAAGTTTTGACATAAAAATGCCCATCTTTGCCAACTCTTAGCGCCCTAAACACTCGGTCGATATCAAATCCACCAATTTGGGCACCTGTGTTTGCTTGGTCTCTAACAAGGTAATCCATTCGATCGACATCGAGTTGCGATGAAACTATTTCTTTCATAAACTGCGGAATTTCCACCCCTTGGTAATCTGACTTACCATCCATTAGAGCAAACAGGCGACCAAGTCTATCAAGACCTAGAACCTCATGAACCGCCTTGCCAATTTCGGTGTCTGTCGATTCAATCAACAATCGTCCCCAGTGCTCATGAGAATGAAATGTCGCGAAAACTTTCGGTGTTTCTAGAAGATGTGAATATGGCGGATGACCTATATCATGCAACATAGCAGCAAGTTGAACTAATTCTGCATCATCATCGTCAATGATACCCGGTTGAACGTCTTGTAATAGTTGAGTTAATTTTCTTGCTAGGTAATAAGCACCTAGGGAATGTGAGAATCGATTGTGATTAGCCGCAGGAAATACGTATTCACAAGTCGATAATTGCTGAATAGAACGTAGCCTTTGGAATTCCTTAGTGTCGATAATCTTAGCGTGGTGTGGCGGCACAAGAATATCCTTGTGAATCTCGTCTCTTATCACCCGCTCTCGCATTCCATCCCCACAACACGCTCGCTTTACTGTTTAAAAAGGCGCTGCAAAGATAGGCATCTATTCTCAAACATGACTAAAAGACTGATTTGCTAGCACCAAGCATGGCGGATGTTCTCAAGAGCATTATGAATAAAATTACCGATGATGACCCAGCAACTAGAGGGCAACAACTTTGGGTGATGTTTACTCTGGCGATTTTCTTAGTCGCTATTTTGAATTATTACGCCATGGTCAGGGAACCTGACATCGTGGATATGGATCAGTTGATTGAATACAAGAATGAAGTAGTCAAAGTTGAAGGAGAAATAATTTCTTGGCGGGAAGACCCATGGAATTCAGGAGATTGGGAAACCCACGTCATCGTAACAGACGGTACTGCCGTGGTTGAGGCTCGTTGGAGCCGCCCTGCAGAAATACCACCAATTGGCACAAATGTGGTAATCACTGGCAAAGTTATGGAATATGAGGGTAATATTTACATGACTGCGGTAGGCTCAGGAGCAATGGACTGGGATGAAGATGACTTACCAGACATCGTCCAGTTATCTCTACTAGATGTAGCACTGGACCCAGAAAAATACGAAGGTGAAGTGATTTCCCTCACTGGATATATCGGAGAATCGATACCACCAGATGCAATGTTCGTATCTGCTGATTTAAGGGACCATCCTTCTTACGGCAATGCTGAACATCAGGTCAAGTTAAGCATCAGGTCTAAGGTTGGAAGTTGGATTGAAACCTCTTCTAAAATTCAAGTTACTGGAACTATATCATATAATCAACGAGACCTGAATTGGGTTATGTCTGTACAAGGTCCAGAAATCCTTGTTGACAGAAACCACCCTGTTGACATTATTCGATTGAATTGGGGAGAAGAGGCCACATGGAGTTATCAGTCTGGTAATCTTGTCAATATTGCTGGCTATGTAATGGTTGGAGAGGAATGGAGTTTACGAGGCCCAGGTGGGGTAACAATTTGCCTAAAACCAAGTGCAATTGACCTTGCAGCTAATGAAAACGCCTCGCTAAACAATGAATTTAGAGATATTCAAGGCAGGTTGATGTGGTCGGAAGCCGATTCTAGTTGGTGTGTTGATGCAAGCGAAGGTACGCCCACTGGGAATTTAATAAATTCAGAAGATGTCGTTGATTTATTATCATTACTTTCAGGAGATCCAATAAGATTGATTGACCAACCTAACACTAGATACACCGTCAATGCATTTGTCAGGTATGCCATTGAGCCATCTGTTGAAGATGTCAGTGGCTGGCTAGTTGACAAGATTGATTATCGGGGACAGACAAAGATTTACGCAACTTTCCCAGCCCAAACTTCAACTCAATGGATTGAGGCTGGTCAAGCAATTACTGCCAATGTATCAGTTACCTGGGATGACACCAATATGGCGATAAGGTTAATGATCCATGATTATCAACTTGGTGACGTACCTGAGGCCAAAAATTTACTGTGGGATGAAGGTGCATCACAATGGGGATATTCTAGAAGCCAAATGGTAAATCTACCAGGCATTGCGGTTCAAGATGATGATGGTCAATGGTGGTTACAAAGAGATGGCTCGAATCAAAGTATTAGGCTGTCACCAAATAACAACACCATCATCGGCACAGATAGCTATCATAGCGGTTATTCACACGTTTGGAACGGTCGAATGATGGAAGTTGCAGACCCAGAAATGATTGCCACAGTTTACCATTTGATAAATGCCGATGTAGTTGATACTGATGGCGATGGTTTATCTGATAATTTAGAATCTCTGTACGGCACTAACCCGTACAATGTTGATACTGATGGCGATGGTGAAAATGATCGTGATGATAACGACACATACCCCGACTATTGAGGAATTTAGATGTTGGAAGCGTATTTTCTTGACCTTGGATGGTTGCTCTTTGCGCTATTCTTTGGCGTTGCGATGGGCTCCCTAACTGGTCTTATACCGGGTTTTCACGTTAACAATGTCGCATTAATTTTACTCGCATTAGCCCCCGTGTTTTTGAGTTGGGGGATCCCATTATCTGCAGTTGCAGCCATTATTGTCTCCACCGGAACGGTTCACACTTTCTTGAATTATATCCCCTCAGCACTACTTGGTGCGCCTGATGGGGATACCGCGTTGTCATTGCTTCCCGGCCATAGAATGCTATTGTCTGGCAATGCACCCAGAGGTGTTGCTTGGTCTGCTAGAGGCTCGCAACTAGGTCTGTTCCTTTCCCTACCGCTTATCATTGTGGCTAGGATTGCCTTTGGTGATGAACTTGGATGGTATGATTATCTAAGAAATATCATTTTCTTTTTACTCCTAGCAATATCATTCCTATTACTAGCAACTGAAACTACAAGACTTGATTGGCCAAAATGGATGAGAAAACTATCGAGAAATTTACTTGGCACCGATAGTAGATTTGCTGGATTCTTAGCCGCAACTGGCTTCTTTTTACTAGCAGGATTTTATGGCTGGGCGGTATTTAGCCTGCCCGCCAGATCACCAGTTGGTATTCCAGATGCAAGTTTATTATTGCCAAGTCTTGCTGGATTATTCGGCATTGCTAATTTGTTGGACATCTACGCTACTACATCCCATATCCCTCCACAAAATGAAGATTGGACACTACCACCGGCAAAGCCATTGTTTGTCCCTTGTTTTTGGTCTGGAGTAGCCGGCGCATCTATGGGAGTGCTACCTGGAATGACTGCCTCTCAAGCAACTGTACTGGTAATGGGTGGCAGAAACCTCGCAGCAAAAGTGCAGGGCAAGGAAGGTTATGGTATGGATTGGGAGACCCGTCGGTTAACTGAAATGACTGATGATGAACTACTAGAAATCGCCCTTGCTGAGGCGGAAGGAGGAGTTGAGGGGCCTCAAACAAAACAAGATTTAGAGGTAATTGCAATTCTTTCTGCGGTCAACACAGCTGTTACGGTCATGGTTCTAGGGTTCCTGTACATAATTGGCAGATCTCGTTCAGGTGCCACATTAGCCTTGAAAATGATGTATCCAATTGACACTTGGTCCTCGGCAGAACCAACTGCAGATTTTATTCGTTTGATGTCAATTACTGTAGCGGCTGGATTAATGGCAATGCCAATTATGCGAGTTGTTGGCAAAGGTATGCTAAGGTTACATGCTGCAATACCGCTACAGCAAATGGTAATGGGAGTAATATTGTTCGTTGCTGCACTGGTATGGTTTACTACTGGTTTTATTGGCATTGGTGTACTTATTATCGGCACAATTCTTGGATTGATACCCCCAAGAGTTGGTATACGTCGAAGTCACGGCATGGGAATTATCATTGTACCAATTATGATTTACACTTTTTCCCAAGCACAAGATGCGTTCGGTTTCCTATGATTAAGAAATTTACCTGAGATGAATATTATGAACACCAAAAAATACCCAATAATTTTGATTACACTAATGCTTTGTTCGTACTTAGCACCTGTCCTAGATTCCCAAGAAATGTCGGAACCAATCAAACCATTTGAAACATCAAGTAGGTCATCTGCCTGTATCGGCGATATTTGTATCTCCGAGGCATTTGTAAACGCATTTGGTTCGGAAACTGGTGCCGTTGGACCTGCAGATTGGACCAGCGGAGAATGGGTTGAATTATATAATTCTGGAACCACCACAGTTGATCTTTCAAACTGGATTTTGGATGACCATTATGACCGACCATTGAGTATGACTACCAACCATGTAGTATCTCCAAGTGGAGCGACAAATATGGAGATCCTAGCAGGAGATTACATTGTTCTTGCTCGCAACGGTGATGGCGGTTCATGTGGATTTTGCATGAAGAATACCAATGGAATGGTCAATCTAAAGGACACTAGTGGCAGCCTAGTACATTCAATCACTTGGACTACATCACCTAGTGAAGGTGTAAGCCTAATTGAAGATACAAGTAACCCAACAGCCGACTGGATTGAATCAGCAACACTTTCACCTGGAGAAAGTAACCAAGGTGGCACACCTACTGGTCCTGTTTATTTCCCAGGTGATTTGGTAGTCAATGAAGTGATGGCTGATGCATACCCAAGTTACGATAATGGAACATGGCCTGAGGGTGAATGGGTTGAAATTCATAACCAAGGCAACTCGCCTATCGACATGACTGGATGGCATCTCAAAGATGCTGCTGGTACCACTGTAGAATTTAATCAAAATCATTTGGTTGGGTATACCGCTGACCCTAATTCGATGATTATTAATGCAGGAGAACTCAGAGTTATTGCTATTAATGGCTCATCCAATAGTGGTGTGCTGAATAATGCCATTGAGACACTAAGCATCCATTGGCCAAACGGCAGTATTGCTGATGAAGTAAACTGGAGTTCAAATGAGCCAGGTTTCAGCTTGTCCCGTACACACGGCACAGATGAAATGTTCACCTCTGCTTACCCAACAGTAAACGCAACTAATATCGGCGAAATTAATACTCTAGCAACTATGTCTAGTGACCTAATTATTACTGAATATCTTCCTTCAACCAACACAACTGGTAACT
>PBTA01000006.1 GCA_002726395.1 Methanobacteriota archaeon
AATTTACTTTCAGGCGAATCAGTAATTGACTTCGTAGGAATGGAGGAAGGCGGTTTGTTATTCACTACTGTAGACGGGGAACTACACGTCAGAACCGTTACCGAATCTTCTTCAGGTGCATGGGCTACTCTTGCCGATGTCAAACTGGCTGATTCATGGGCCGGGGAATTAACTGCTATCTTGCGAGATGACGGCCTCGTTCACGCAGCCTGGACTGAAAACATCCTCAGCGACCAAGGCTACTTTTTGTCACATGTTGCAATGACCTCAATAACCAATGCCGGTGAAACCACAGAAAAACAAACTCACATGCCAGCTTTGAAACTATCAGAGGGGCGGTACTGGGGCCTTGATATGGCTAAGAAGGGCGATAGAGTCGTACTTGCTGGATACTATCGAGATATCGCAACGGGTGGTTCTTACAATGATATAACCTCAATATTTGTCTTAATGTCAGATACTGCACATATCGAAAGTTCATGGAGTTCGAGTAACATATTATCCAATATCGATATCAAACCATCCCAAGGCGACAAATTAGCAATTGGCCTTGGAGAGGAAAATATGCATATTCTTTACCAAGAGATGAGAGATGACGTAACTGGAATTGATCGTGTTGGTTTGATGTATGCTCACGGCCAAGAATGGAATCCTTCCTGGACCTTCCAATACTCAGTAGGAGATTATGCCTCTAATGCCCAATTAGAAGTTTATCAAGAAAATGATAGAGATGTCTTGGCGGCAACATGGGTCGAAGGATTTGGCGGAGAATCAAAGATTGCTTATGTCGTTACTGATAATTCATGGTCTGCTGAAGAACCGGATTACATTATCGCGAGCGGAATTACCAATATGGTTATGAGTTCAAATGGTGAAGAAGTTTCGATAGTATACGACGAAATTAATTCCTATGGGCCAATGACTCGGTATGGTGTTTTAGATTATGCTGATGACCAGTTTGCCCTATCAAACCTAATCGTTGAAGGATTCATGACCGGCTACGCCACAACAAATAGCGATTCGATTATCTTGGTATCTTCCAGCAGTGGAACTTTGTCGTTTAGAACAATAGTATCGTTAGAAGATGAACGGCTTGAGGCAGAGGAGAAATCACTCCTTGATAGTTTACTAGAGCCATTACCAGGTGATGAAAATACTAAAGCACTGATTTTGATNATAACNGCGTTATTAATCTCNGCCATCTTCCTCTACCTTGTGGTATCTTTACGTTCTTCCAACAGAGAAGTCGAGGAAAAAATACTCTCTGCTGTCTTGGCTGAAGATGATGATTCAGTTGAAATNATGGTTGATATAGAAAGCGATGATCAACCTTCAATGGCAATTAATTTAGATTCAGAGGAGTTAGTAGTGCAATCTTTAGTAGCTACGATTGTTGATGAACCTGTAGTAGAAGAGGATAGTTTAGCCCAGACTTTAGAAATAAAAGCAGAATCCGGGGAAGGCAATTCACGCCTTGAACGACGAATGAAGCGCAAGAAACAGAGAGACTTAGTCGAGATGACTGAGAATATGATGGCAAACCTACCACCACTACCGGCTCTAGATGGACAGTTACCAATCCCTGTGCCTGCTACAGATGCGGTATTGCCTCCGCTTCCAGAATTGCCCCCCATCACTGATGGGCCTTTACCTCCGCTACCAGGGGCGATTGGAATGCCAATTCCTCAAAAGGAAGCAAAATGTAGCGAGTGCTCTGCTAAATTCACCATCAAGGACCTTCGACTTACCAAGGTTGAATGTCCAATATGTTCTAGCATTGTACAATTGTAGGTATTCTCATGTGCGGTATTTTTGGATATATGGGGCCTAAACAAGCCTCACCTATTTTGGTAGAAGGATTGCGCAAACTCGAATATCGTGGTTATGATTCCTCAGGCATAGCAATAAAAAACGGTGATTTTAAAATTTACAAGAAAATAGGGAAGGTTGCAGAATTACAATCGATTCTACCGAAGGAAATACCCGGGAATGTAGGAATTGCCCACACCAGATGGGCAACCCACGGGGGCGTCACCGATCCAAATGCTCACCCGCATTTATCAGAAAACGGTAAGGTTGTGATAGTTCACAATGGCATAATAGAAAACGCACGGATTTTTAGGTCTATACTCACTAAAAAAGGAGTGGTCTTCCACAGTGAAACGGATTCGGAGGTAATTTCACATATTCTAGAATATGAATTGGCCAGAGATAATTCACCAACCAAAGCATTGCGTAGGACACTCTCTAAACTGGTTGGGACCTGGGGGCTTTGTGCTATTTTCTTAGAGCATGATGTTATGGTATGTGCTCGAAATGGNTCACCCCTAATCATTGGACAAGGCGATGGGGAGACGTTNGTATCAAGTGACCCTCATGCACTATCTTCGCATACTCAGCGCGTTGTATTCATGGAAGATGGCGATATCGCTACCTTGACCCATGATAATATCACTATGAGTAACATTCACGGACATTCTTTTGATACAGATGTTACTATTCTGGAAGAAGAATGGGAAGAAGCGGTACTGGGTGACTTTGAACATTACATGTTGAAGGAGATTTATGAACAACCAGACGCGCTTAGGCAATGTATCAACGGACGTTTTGATAGAGTTAGAGGTAACGGTAGGCTGGGCGGTCTTAATATGACGCCACTCGAACTTTCCAAACTTCCACACGTTAGACTACTGGGCTGCGGTACCGCAAACCACGCAGCAGAAATAGGCGGATTTTTGATTGAATCACTGGCAAGAATTCCATCTGTGGCTCATATCTCTAGTGAATTTAGAACCAACGAGCCGGTGATAAACCCCAATGCTCTACATTTCGCAGTATCGCAGTCGGGAGAAACAGCAGATACATTATCAGCGGTAAAGGAAATCTTACTCAAAGGCGGTAAAGTTCACGGCGTGGTAAATGTAGTAGGCTCATCAATTGCGAGATTGTGTGCCCAAGGTGTTTACATTCACTCAGGGCCCGAACAGGCAGTAGCATCGACTAAGGCCTTCTCTAATATGGTGACTGCCCTAACAATTTTCGCTATTCAAGTTGGGCGGTCAAGAACCTTAAGCAAGGAAAAGGGCAAGGAAATAATTGACAATCTTCAGCAACTACCTCACTTAATTGAAGAATATCTTGACAATCAAGGGCCGATAATGAAAGCTGTTGATTTAGTTAAACATGCCAAGTGTGTCTTGTTCCTCGGCCGAGGGATATCGGCACCAGTGGCTAAAGAGGGCGCACTAAAGTTAATGGAAGTGGCTTACATTCCTTGCCTAGCATATCCGGCTGGGGAAATGAAGCATGGTCCAATAGCATTGTTGGAAGAAGGCAGTCCTGTTATTTTCGTCGTGCCAAATGACCATGTCAAAGAAAAGTCGCGCTCGGCAATTCATGAATGTCGGGCTAGAGGTGCTAAGATCATTTTAATTCACGAAGCCGGTGACGATATTAGTGGTGAGGGAGACATAAATATTGCAATACCGAAAGTCAATAACTATCTTTCGCCAATGCTATCAGTAATTCCTTTGCAGTTAATCGCTTATCATACCGCAATAGCACTTGGCTGTGATGTAGATCGCCCAAGAAACCTGGCAAAATCAGTTACTGTTGAATGATTAAAGAGTGGTAAATCTCTGCTCTTCAGACTTCCAAGTGAACGGTTTGTATCCGAGAATATGGTTAGTGTGTCGCATCTTGATGACGCTTAATTTCCTACTAACATCGTCATTAGAACGTTCCATTACCAGATGGATTACCCCATCTGCGAGGTAATCTTCAATGCCATATTCACCGAATTGCTTGTGGTCTTCTCCAGTCATTTCACAGATGAAGAAAGAGGTCAATCCTAGCCTTCTAACCGCTTCAAATAATCGGAAAATTTCATCCCTAGGATTTTCCATTTTTGTCAGGGTGAAGAATGCACCTAATGAGTCAAACACCAGCAACTCAAACCCGATAGATTGTCGGTACGAAGTCAATTGTTTGATCAATTGGCCCATCCAATCTACTCGGTTACTCATGCCTTGTTCATCTAGTTGAACCCTTAAGTCTACTAAGTCAATAATTGCAATCCGATTTCTAACTCTAGGGTCATCAACATTCATTCCCATATTGCTCATATGGGCGCGCAGCGATTCTTTCCCTTGCTCTAGGGTGATATAGATTCCACTAGTCTCTCCGTATAATACTGCATTGTAAAGCATGGAAAAAGTCAGACTCGACTTCATCGCTCCAGACGCACCTGCCACCAAGCATATGTGCCCTTGTGGGATTCCGCCCTGCATATTTTCGTCTAATCCTTCAATGTGTGTGGGTATTCTTTCTAGTCCAGACATTCGGCCACCGTTTGTCGGATTGCAATCAATCACTTGAATATGTCTAAAAAGAAGGTCATACAAAAATAACAATGTTGATTCAGTATAATGAACCCCTTAAGTTCATGAGGGTGTGGCTTGCTTCAGCGTCAAGGCGACGCAAAGAGATGTTGTTGGCGTTGTTTCATAATCTTCATTGCCAAGCAGTCGATTCGATTGAAGAATCCTCGAATGCCGATACTGTTCCTGGACAAATATTAGAAATATGTCAAAAAAAAGCGGCGGCAGTGAAAAATTCACAGGATTTCGATTTGATTATTGTTAGTGATACGATGTTACAAGATCCAGACTTTGATGATTTGGCCATGGGTAAAGCAAACGATGCTATCCAAGCAGCNGCTATGTTACATCGGCTGTCAGGTCGCCGGCATAGGGTTTGGTCTGCTACTGGTATTTTCCATCAAGGGGAATGGGAATTCCACCTGAACCAATCAATTGTTGAATTTGAAAATTTAACAGATGAAGTATTAGTAGAATTAGTACTAAATGAGTCCTGGGTTGGTAAAGCAGGTTCGTATGACTTTGCTGGTGAAATGGGTAAGTTCGCAAAACTGGTTGAAGGTGATGAAGCAACGGTGTTAGGTATTGCTGGAGATGCTATGGAGCGACTGGTAGAATTGAGTGACTATGAAACATAACGCTCGTGATGCATGGGTATTCTGTGCCAGGTGTCAAGAGATAATATCAAGTCTTTGAATAGAATTACTACCATGTAAACCATCATTGAAGTTAGTGCAAAATTTCTCATTATGAAATAGACTAAATCAGAATCATCACCCACTATGTCGATTTGGAAACCAATCATAAATAATGATAAAACTCCAATAAAATTGAAGATGAGCATTTTGTGTAAATTGGAACGACTAAGTATAGATTGGTGTAGATGGTCTTTATGCAAGTAAATTCCAGAACCCCATATTGATAACATTACGTTAGAGAATATTAGAGTCACATATGATATATTGATGAACTTTCCGTCATCAAAGTCTGGGATAATCGACATAATCGCTACGACTAAAAAATACATTTGGCCTTGACCTATCAGTACAGAATGGGGTTTGCGNTTTTTCCCAATCGTATTTTGCAGCATCTTGACTGGTCTTGTAGAGATAAAAGCCCAAAAAAAGGGTAAAGATTGACTGACATTGACAATATTTTCGGCAACTTCTCCTCGTTCATACAATAATACTGTGATGCAATGAACTAATGCTAANAGGAGANAGATGGCAACTACTGGACGGAAATCGGTAAATTTAACTAAATTCCATGAAAGGCGTCGATTGAAATGAGCGAGGATCAAGGTGAGAGATATTGTCCCCATTAGAACTACTACATTGAAAGANAAACCAAATTCGAGTAAGCCGGTTTCTTGGCGGAAAATCCAACACCCAAGAATTACAAGAGCAGATACGGGAATCATTAATGCGGGTAAAAGGGCGACGTTTCCACAATTTCTGTGATTTTCTTTAGAATCTAAATGAAGTTTCCAACTCGGCCATGCAACTGATATTAGGCCCCAACATAGTAACACTAATCCAATAGTTACCATGTCAANCATTACGTTAAGATTATTTGAAAAAANCCCTCCCATTATTAATGCTTGACCAACTAGGTTTACTAGCAAATATTGGTTTGAATGTGTGTGATTAAAGGCTTCACTATCATGAGTAATTGGAAATAAATCAAACACAATTCCAACAACCATTGACATTAGCCAGCCAAGTGAAATTAATGCAGTTAAAATAAACGCCATTTCCAAGCGGTAATTTTCTTGTTTGAATGAGTAATCTGACTCAGTAGCAGATAGCCAAGTTACTGTAAGCATAAATGGAATAATCATTATCATTGACGATGTAAAATGAGGTATGTATGAACCACTCAATCCCGAGAAAGGAACTTTAAATCGCCCGGCCACATCATAGGCAGTCAAATACCCTTTTTAAGCCAATTTCCGACGTTTTTGTTATTTCATTAGTGTACTAATGCCTAAATCATGGTTGCCAGTATCGACAATCACATCACTGCCGGGGATCATTAACAACTTATCTTCAGAATCCAAAGCGAAAATCCCGACACCAACTTCCTCACTCATCATCTTTAATTCTCTGCGACAGGCATTTTGGTGCGAGTCCATGTGGAACATACTCCTCAAATCGACAATTACAGTATCGCCATTAGCAACTCTTTGAGCAATACCTCGTGTTGGTATCTGCTTCTTTTCATTGGGAGCGACGTACCTTAATGCTCTGGAAGGAAACGATCTTCTGGCCAAATTTTGCACTCCTAAATCATGAAATGCATCGCCATCTGCAGTTAATGGACCATTCCAGTTAGGTGGCACGACACTCTTAGCAATGATTGGTTTATCAGCAACTGGAGTTGTTAGTAATGTGGGGGCCTCTGGTTCAATCTCGACAATAGTTTGCTGAGTTAGACTATTTGGTGTTAATTCATTGGACGGTGAGCTTTCTGGTTTTTTACCCGTGGCCTTCTTTTGTTTCTTGACACTACCATCAGGGTCAGGTAAGCCAAAGAAACTCCACAGGTTTGCCATTTTTTCACTTCACAAGTCTAGGTCATCTAATAAATCATTTAGATTACTAGTTGCCGATTGTGTTGTGGTACCTGTAGTTGTTGGTTGAACCGGAGCCGGAGCGGTGTTTTGGGTGGCTAGGTATTGTGCGCCATAATGTTGCCATTGATCCATAGTCCAGCCTTGTGGAAGCCCTGTTGCCGGGAGTGGTGGGCCCTGTTGTACTGGTGCAGGTGCAGTTGGTGCTGGTGCAGGCTGAGCTACGGTTTGAGTTGTTGGATTGTAGGTAGAATATGGGTCTACTTGCGCATTGTCTTGCGTAACCGGATTATAAGCAGCATATGGATCGGGTTGTGACGCCTCTTGTTGGTACAAACCAAATCCAGCATCTGCTCCTGGCGTGCTTATTGGGTCACTAAATTGGCTGGCTGTGCCGCCAATATTGAAGTCAGTGAATTTTTCAGGGGAAGGTCTTGAATTTCTAGTGAAAAGTAAGAATGCAGCTAAGCCGATTATTACTATTGCTAGNATNCCAATNACCATAGTNCCAACNCCNCCNANNGAATCAGTAATTGATTCTAGGAAATTATCAGCAGGCTTGGCTTTAACTTTGATATCAATAGTCGCGGTGCTCATCTCGCCATCATCATCAGTCACTGTTAGGGTTATTGTCCATGATCCGGCAGGAAGGTCAGTNATTAGATATTCTTCACCATAGAAATCAATATCTCCAGATTTTTCTCCGTCTAAATCTGAATCGATATGATTACTGTCCCACGCATATATCAACGATAATTTATCATAAGCNGTATCNGTTGTNGTAATTCCNGACAANGTNANNTTNTCNCCNTCATTGAGTGCTAAAACGTCNGTGGAATTGGTTATTTTTGCTCTAGGNGCCGTATTAATCACGCTTACATTGATGCTGGTTGAATCAGCCGCACCATTATCATCTGTAACGGTTGCAGTAATCCATCTAATGCCACTNGTTGGCCATGATGCAGTCATTTCTAAGCCGTTAATATCACAATCATTGTCGGTAAAACCATCTCCATCTTCGTCGGCAATGGAGTCTAGGTCCCAACATACTACTAATGATTCTAGGTCCGAAGCAGTATCGTCTACTTCTGCTGTGAAGGTGATATTGTTATCTTCAAAAATCGGTTGTGTTGAGCCTAGGCTGGCAATNGTTGGAGCAACATTTGTGATGTTGACAATTCCACTACGAACTTCAGATTTGACATTATCATTATCATATGCAACTACAGTAAGTGTGTGAAGTCCCGACGTTGGCCAAGATACTGTTGTTTGTGAAGAAGGACCAACAGTAGTAATAGTCCAATTTTCGTCCAAGTCAGAAGGCACCCATTCAATAATAACAGTGTCTTTA
Organism: Methanobacteriota archaeon; assembly: GCA_002726395.1. Classification (GTDB taxonomy): domain Archaea; phylum Thermoplasmatota; class Poseidoniia; order Poseidoniales; family Poseidoniaceae; genus MGIIa-L1. The sequence continues at coordinate 8,303 of PBTA01000006.1, forward strand.
TCCAGTGGNGTATCATCNGCTACTGCTCTNAGAATTACTGTCTCGTCTTCATTGAGGTTCCAATATCCCATGTCATCAACTGATTGGTTTTGCCCTGCTTGCCAAAGTTCTGGGTTGGATAATGTTGGTGCAACGTTCAATACATCTAGGGTAGTAGTAATGTTGGTAATCTCGCCATCGTCATCTTCAGCAATTGCGGTTATGGTCATAGGACCTTCCTGATTGGCAAGGAATGTACATGTTGGCTGAGTGGTTCCTTCGTTACAATTTAGGCCAGGCCAAGTTATAGTGACTTCTTGGCCAGAGGGCGAAATAGTATCGACATCTCCGCTGTCGGTAGCATCAGCAGTAACAAATTGGTCAACACCAATATTAGTAATTTCATTACCTAGGCTATCGATTATTGTAAGGTTCATGTATGGTGCTCGATTTAGCACTGTTGCAGTAACATCAACGATGTCAGTATCGAGTTCATCATCAGTAACGATTACTTGGATATTCCAAGCTCTGCCGTCACTCCAATTATATTCAATAATACAGTCTTCACTGTCAACATTATCAATTAATCCTGGTTGTTTTTCAACGGCAAATCGGCAGGTAACTCCACCACCATCTTCATCAAAACTTCCAGATGCATCGATTGTGACATTTTCAAAAGTATAAACGTCATCTAAAACAGTTATTTGAGCAGTAGGGACTCGGCCAACAAATATCTCAACATTGGCTAGGTTGTTGGTGCGGTTTGAGTCTTCAGTAACTAGGTTGTCCGGGTCAACTTCAATCAACAAGTTTTGTATTCCGATTGGTTCATTGGCTGGCACTTCCCAGTCTATATCTACTCTTGATTCACCATAGGAAGCAATCGACGGTAGAGATTCGGTTATCACTGTACCACTAGGTGTGGTAACGTCAATGGTAGTGGCAGGCGAGGCCAGTAGACCGCGATTCTGAGTTGGAATTGAGAAGGATAGTATGTCGCCGGGTAGAGAGTTGTAGCCAATTGACTTAGTTAGTATAGATTCAACTCCGTCTCTGGTTCTAGTAACTATTATCGCATCGGTTTGGGCAATCAGGTCCACTGGTGTCAATGATAGATCAATCACAATTGTGGTGGCTCCAATAATCTCAGTTTGTGGATCCCACACAATTAATCCATTACTCGAAAAGTCATCACTGGAATTTGTTGTATCAACTACGTTAGAAGAGTTCAAGACTTCTGTGGCCTGTCCATTGGTATCCGTTGTTGGATTAAGGTAAGTGTTAGTCATTTCATAGCGAAGTTGTAAGTTAGTATTGGCTTGTGCATTGCTGCCAGCACCACCATAATCGATCGAAATAGTTTGTTCAACATTTGGCAGGGTCGCAATCCCTTGAAGCCCAATATCAATTTCAATATCTCTATTTCCAGGATTAGAATTAGGATTGACGCCATTTGAGCCAGCAGGTTCGTAAGATTTTAGCAGCCAATCAATGGTAAATCCTGCAGCATTACTAATTCTCATCCATGAATTATATCTCACATCAGGACAATACCAATTGAAGCCTTGACTAACCCCGGTCACATTCCACTCATTAATCTTGTAAGAATCGTCACAACCCGAATAAGCAATGTTGTTGCCTTCTTCGGTTGGTATTCCTTCAGCAGTGATTTGCCAACTATTATTTTCTGGCCCAGCAGTGTCAAATTCGGAAGGGTCAAAATAATCAGAAGACCCAGATACAGAAGTTGAGGCGAAGAATTCCATATACCACTGGTCACCGGTGTGGAGTGGGAAATCATACTTTTCCTTGGGAGGGTTGTAGGACGTGTCAAACGCGATTACCGCAATGTCTTGTTCCAAGAAGCCAATATTAAACGGTCTAAATTTAACATCAAGTTCAAACTCTGAATTGATAACTGCCATATCTCTAACTCTGATAATGTCCTCTCCAGTGTAACCAATATCTAACCGGCCTGACACACCTTCTAGAGTGGCTCCGCTATTTCCAGAAGTAAAAGAACCATCTATTTCCATCTTATAGGCTAATGTTTGGATATTATTCACATTGATGAAAAATATGTCTGTCACTTCGTAAACCGTGTCTCCGGTCAATGTGTTAAGCGATGCAGCAACGTTAGCTTGTTGAATCAATTGTTGCACATCGAATTGTGTTTCATAGGTATACTTGTCACCAATTCGCCATGTTGGGACATCAGGCCAACCATTTAGTGTGCCACTTTCACTGATTATTGGAGTGTTTGATAGACTGTCTTGTTTGGAGTCATTGAGGCTAGTCAATGGAGCGATAAATATAATTGAAATTAGAAGTATAGCCAAGCAGCGTTGCTTAAACATGACACTCCCATATTGTTCTATTACTTGAGAGAGTCGATTTATTGAACATTAAGCCTATTTTTGAGAATTTAACCATTCGTGGCCGTAATAATTCCACTGTTCCATGGACCAGCCATCTGGGAGCCCTGCTTCTGGCAATTTTGGCCCTTCAAGTAAATCATCGATAGAAATATCACCGGTGTCCACTGAACTTGGAGCAATCTGCAATGCCTGTTCGAAGACAAAGCCGGGCGGAGGTGAGGCTGGTTTTCTAGTCATTGATGCTAAATTATCCTCACCATCAAAGGCATCATCTAAATCATCACGTTGCCAGTTTTTGGCTTTGGCTGAATTTTCTCGACGCCTGGCCACTAAAACCAACAACAAAATCAACACTAGCACTAGGCCAACCTGAGCGATTGGACTGGCTTCTTCACCAGCTAGTAGCGCACCGGCTTCTTGGATTATATTACGGTCTGCTGCGCCGACATCAATCACTAAATTTGCCGAGCCAGGTTTCTCCGGATTCTCATCCCATGCAATGGCTTTTATCGTTATCTTACCTTCCGTCTTGAACATATGTTCAACCCTAGCACCAGTTAAATCAGCATCATTGTCTTTGATTCCGTCTCCGTTACTGTCAAATGAGATATCTAAATCCCAAACATAGTTCAAATCGGTGATATCATTCAGTGAATCAATCGTGGTTCGAGCGTCTAAAACACACAGCTCATAAGCACGACATTCCACATTTTTGACTCTGACAATTGGTGGGATATTTACCACTTCAACAACCACAACTTCACTTGTTGTTGCACTATCATCATCAGTTACATGGTAAACCACTGTGTGGGAGCCACTTCTATTCCAAGCATAATTTAGCTCATCACCAACAATATCACAGTCATCACTTGCCCCACCAACCCCATCACTGTCAATGCCAGGGTCGATGTCCCAGCACTTGACTAATGATGGTATGTCACTTGGTGTGTCTGTTGAGTTGCCGGTTATGGTGATAGATTGTCCCTCAGCAATTGGCAGTATGCTGTTGAGTGGTTGAACTACTGGTGGGACATTTCTAATGTTGACCCATCGCTCGCTTGTGGTGCTTTTAGCGCCGTCATCATCTGTTACATCTAAGCGAATAGTGTGGAGGCCCGAGGTTGTCCAACTCATATCAAATTGAGTGACTCTGCCGGTTAGGAAATAAATCAAGGAACTCTGTTGGTCATCAGGCCACCAAGTATGAGATAATTGGTCGATATCATCGACAGAATCCTCGGCTTGACCTTTAATCGTGACGAATTGATCCTCATCTAATTGCCATATTTGTTGTTCGTCAGAGGCGATTATACCTGCTTGATCGTATAGGTTTATTATCGTGCTATAAGGTGCGATATTAGTGAATAGAATGTCAATAGTTGCTTCAGTTTGTGCACTATCATCGTCAACGCCAACTGCTTTGAATGAATGGTATCCTTCTGTGGCGGCAGTAGTTGTACAAGTTTTGGTGTAGTAGCCTTCCATACACAAAGCATCTGGCCAAAACACATCAACGACTCCCGGGAATGGGTCTTCTGAATCTGAATCATTAGAAAATGCATATAGGGTGATTGGATGTTCAACTCTGGCTTCATTTCTCATGCTTCTAATTTCCAATTTCGGAGCACGATTACTGATGTTGGCATAGAGAATTCCCTCGACCTCATCACGTTCTTCATCAACAACAGTAACAGAGATTGGATAGTTGCCATCATCAGTCCAAGTCCAATTGGTTTGGCAACTTTGGGAAATTACCTTCATGTAAGCCCATGAACGTGAACCATCATCATAAGGAATCTCAAAGATACATGATACACTGCCACCATCATCGTCATAACTACCGCTAGCATTGATGAACACTTCTTGTAAGGTTAAGGAGTCTTTACTGTTTAATACCGGTGTTGGGAGACGACCCACAAATAGGCTGATTATTGCGTAATCATTGTCGGGGTTGGCATCAGCAGAATTAATTTCATCGGGGTCTGATTCCCAAGCGATTGGTACTTCTCCAACGGGCTGATTTTCAGGTACACTCCAGGTGAAGTTAGTTTTGTAAATCTCATAGGTTGAGAGTGAAGGTACTGGCAGATTGAAATCATTACCAGACGGAGGATAAATTCTCAAATCTGTCGGCACACTTGCCGATATACCATTATTTTGGATTGCCACTTCGATGATTAGTTGGTCACCTGGTAAGACGTTATACCCTGACAAGGTATTGAGTTCTTTTTCAACGCCGTCCCTACTTCTTGTAATCACCGCACGCTCTGCGTCGGCGAATAAATCTAGCACCACAAGGTTGTCATCAAGAGTTATGGTTTTGGTACCAACGAGGTTGCTTCCATCAGTTGTTCTAGCCACCAAACCGTGACTTGCCCAGTCAATTGAAGTGGTTGATCCGTCTTGGGCATTGCCGATGTTCATAGTTGTCCAAGCGCTACCGTTAGCAGCAGTTGTTAGTGCTTGAACCTCTCCAGTTGCTTCATTACGGATTTCTAGGGCGACACCAGCGGGATTAGACAGGCAGCCACTGGCAGAAGTGGCATTGACCCACAAATCAATAGTCGTGTCCAAAGCAGTTACGTCGTTTACTGTTGAGATTTGTAAACAATCATCTCGTGCTCCGGGGTTATTGTAGATGTTAACTCCTGAGGAGTCTTTTGGAATATACTCTTTCAATCTAAAATCAATAGTCAACCCAACATCATCATCAGAATGCTTCCAAGCAAAATTCCGGGCTGCAGGACAATACCAAGAATATCCTTCTTCATCTCCAGCAGAATTGAATGATGTGATTTCGTACGAGTTGTCACAGCCGCCATAATTGATAGTCTGACCATATTGATTGATTGGTTTGCCTACAGTAGTCACCTCATATGTGGTGCTATTAGTGTCGGAAGATGGTGGTGGGAATGGCGTGATATAATCACTAGATCCAGACCATTGTGAGCCAGAAGTCACTGTAGTAGTCCATCGTTCTCCAGACCGAAGAGGAAAGTCATAGTTCTCACTTGGTGGNGAATATGTGCTGGAGATTGTGATGTCNCCAACTGTTTGTTTGAGGAAACTAATTCCACTGGGAGTGAATTCAATAAATANNTCTAAATCGTTACGTAATGATGCTAAATCACTAACTCGCAGCACCTCAGTTTGAGTAAATACAATTTCAGCAGTACCAGTATATGCATCAAGAGAAACTCCAGATTTGTCGAAATTGGCAGAGGTTCTTACAGTGTAAACTAAGGTTGGTATGCCGGCAACATTTTCTTCAGTAATCGATAATACCTCGGTAATTGAATCGCCATAGATTTCCCCGACAGTTGCCGATACCCCTGAGTCAACAACTAGTTGTGTTGGGTCAAAAGTCCCGGCATATTTCCATTTATCACCGACGCGCCAAACCGGTACGTCTACAGCACTATTTGTTGACTTACTGGACTGGGAAATTTCGTAGTCTAGGTCAAGAGTTTCATTTGGGGCTTGATAGGTTAAGGTGGTTGAAATAAGCATTATTAGAACCAATGCGGCTGCTTTGAAACCTTGGCCATTTGAGCCCCGCATAGGTAAACCACGCTGCACATAGGAAATGAACGCTTCTCCTGCCGAAGGGCGGGAGATTCAGTTGTTTCACAGCAAGTCGGCTAATTCGTCTTTGATGATTTCTACAGCTTCCAGAATCTCATCTTTATGACGTGCGCCGGTAATTACCATTTTTCCGCTACCGAAAATCAAGCATACAACCTTNGGATAGTCAAGTCGGTAGATTAGACCTGGGAATTGTTCTGGCTCATATTCNACTTTGTCGAACGGCAAGTGGAATGTTAANTTGTTTAGATTCAACTTTCTTGGTACTCCTGCTTGAGGTTCGCCAGTGAACTTGTCATTGCCGTCGTAATCTTCAGGATAATGTAGAGCATAAGTTGCTACCATATTTTGAACTTCAATCTCAACATCTTTGACATCCCATGTAGAGATACCAGCACCTCTAAGGTCGGAAATCATTCTTTCAATACCGGTGTGGATATTATCTTCATTTTTACCACCGGTACAAACTGCACGGCCTGAGCGGAACATAAGTATTGCAAGTTTAGGGTCTGTTACACGGTAAACGACACCAGGGAATTGTTCGGGTTCATATTCACAGTTCAATTGAATTGCGATGTCAGGAAGATCAAGTTCTTCAGCGACCCTTGTGCTAGCTACTACATTTACTACTGTTAGACGTTCTTCATCGGTTGTCATACTTAAACCGACTTATAAGTGGTATATAAATAGCCGCTTTTCCCTTTAGAGTTTTTAAACCACGCAGCATCACGGTTTTGTCCAAAATGTAGTGTTTTGTGACTCATCGATTGACAAACCGGAACTTCCCAAACGAGAAATCAATGTTCTTCCGCCAGCAAGTTCAATCGCATTACTGGTTTCTTTGGGGTTTCTAGTTAGCGCAACCATGCAACCCCCGCCGCCAGCTCCGGTCAATTTTGCTCCCAAGGAACTTGGAGATGCAACCCTGATCAAATTATCTAATTCGGGGCTCGAGACTCCAATGCTGCTTAGCATCAGTTGATTCTCGGTCATTGTTCTGCCAACCGCAGCAAAATCGCCTTCTCGCAGTGCCTTTATGCCTCTTCTAGCGATTTGACCGATTGTGTCGATTTCCTTCATCCTTGATGGGTCTTGTTGCAACATATCGGCAACTTTAGCGACTTGTTTTCCAGTCGGAGCATGAATGCCAGTGCTACCGATAACCAAGTATACTTCGTCAGAATTAGTTGGTGGTGCCATTTCGTGAATATGCCAATGTCTGGTGGCATCTTTCATTGCTAGAGTACGTTGATAGAGGTAATCAATACCTTGCTCAATCACATCTGAAATTATCACAATACCGCCACGTGAACAGGTTGAAGAATCCATGGGTGATGCTATGCCTTGCTGTGCTGCGGCTTCAACACTATGTGCTAAGATAGCGCACTCATCGTAATCAACCGAGCTTTTACCGGTAATGTGATACCTTTCTGCTGGCGATTCTGGGGCAAAAAACCCGTGTGAGTTGTCATATGGTTCAGATTTGGTAATAGTTGAGCCAAAACCCTCCAACCAATGCTGCTGTTGTGTGTCATCAGTTTTGCTGACCCAACGTCCTCTAGCCATGCGGAGTGCAGCAGCGGTGGCCACCGATAATGCGGCGGATGAACCTAAGCCAGATGCTCTTGGAATGTTGCCCTCGATATGAATTGATAATGGTGGTGCGCCAAATTGTTCAGGCCATAACTTTTCTATCAGGCCCTTGATGTGTGGGTTTCTATTCATGTTTAGGCTGCTGCCATCAAGTAACCAGAGATTATTTGGCGACGGTTGAATCTTGACAGATATGCGTTGGTCGATAGCTACCGCAACTGCAGGATGACCGTAGACTACTGCGTGTTCACCAAATAGGATACATTTTCCTGGAGCGCTGGCGGTGACAAATCCCATTAGAAACACCTCTTCTTGAATCACTGTAGATATTGCTTATGTTATTGTTTTATGCATGATTATAGACGGTGACTTCAATAGATGTCCCATTATCCGATAGTTAGTACAGGATAGTCGATACCATGGAACACCCACTCTCGATGAATTATGGACCAATTCCAGGTTGGGCTATTCTCGGGGTTATTGGTCTAGTTTCAATCACCTTTTTTGGCTATCAAGTCGCCAAAGCAACTAGGCTTGTCATGATTGGAAAACCGGACAATCGGTTTGATAATTGGCCTGCTAGAATCAAAGAAGTCGCTACTGGCTGGCTAGGTCAAAAAAAGGTACTAGAAGACAAGGTTGCTGGTGGTATTCACGTCCTAATGTTCTGGGGCTTCCTAATGCTTTCCTCCGACATGCTAGACCTCGCTACAGCAAATTGGTTTTCTCACAATGTTCTGCCAGAATTATTACGCGGNCCNTGGAACTTAATGGTNGAAACCGGTTATACAATCGCNTTNATTGGTTGNATGGCNGCATTAACTCGTAGAGTANTATTTACNCCNGAAAAACTCAAGGGNAAATCTCAACTTGAAGGCAATGCAATTCTACTACTCATCATGACCATAACCGTCACTTCGTTTTTCGTTGAAGCCGGTGAGGCAGGAGTTTCTTCAACCTACGAGCCAATTGGTGCGTGGGTCGCTGATACATTTAATCCATCAACAAATTTGGTAGTCGGCTCATATTGGGCACACATGCTAGCTATTGCGACATTCATGTTCTTGATTCCACTTTCAAAGCACATGCACTTAGTTATGGCTTTTCCAAATGTATTCTTCCACGACATGCGACCCATGGCGACAATGGAGCCATTGCAAACCAACGATGATGGTAAGGCTGTTCTATTGGATGAATTAGATTTAGAGTCGTTTGGAACGGCAAATTACACTGATTTAACCTGGCGTAACCTGATCGATGGATGGGCTTGCACTTCATGTGCTCGTTGTCAAGATGTGTGTCCGGCTTATGCTTCTGGAAAGGCACTTAATCCAATGGAAATAATCCACGATGTCCGACACTATGCTAATGATAATTATACTACATTGATGGCCAAAGAAACTCCAGAAGAAGATATTATCGCACGTTTTGGCGAAGATGCAATTTGGGCTTGTACAACTTGCCATGCTTGTGTAGAAGCCTGTCCAATTTACATTGATCATGTGCCAAAATTGACTGACGCACGACGCCACTTGATGATGGAGCGAATGGAGTTTGATGAAAAAGTCGAAGCCACTATTATGCCACTAATGGCAACAATAGAAAACCTCGAATCAGATTCTAATCCATATGGTCTGCCTTCACATGAGCGAGGTGATTGGGCTGCAGATCTTGATGTTAAAGTCGCCGAACCTGCAGAATATATCTACTTTGCAGGATGTGCTGCCTCCTTTGATGAGCGTAATAAGAAGGTAGCCAGAGATACCATTAGTATCATGAAAGAAGCCGGCCTAGATGTTGGTATTTTAGGTATGCAAGAAGGTTGTACTGGTGATGCTGCCCGTCGTGCAGGTAACGAATATTTGTTCCAAATGCTAGCAGAAACAAATTTGGCTACCTTTGAAGAAATCGGCGTCAAGAAAATCGTAGCATCTTGCCCACACTGTTTCCATACATTGGGTAAAGAATACAAAGACTATGGTGGCCAAGACATCGAAGTTATGCACCACTCTCAATTAATTAATCATTTACAAATTGAAGGTAAATTGCCTGAACCTAAGCACGACGGTTCGGTTACCTATCACGACCCATGTTATCTTGGTAGAATCGGGGGCGAATTAGATGCACCAAGAAATGCAATTGGCGGCGTGGATATTGAAACCGAAAGAACCGGGAAATCGTCATTTTGTTGTGGTGCTGGTGGTGCTCAGATGTGGATGGAAGAACATGTTGATGAGGGCTATGACCGAGTCAACGTAATTCGCTCTAAGGAATTGGCAGAAACTGGAGCAGATACGGTTGCAGTTGGCTGCCCATTCTGCTCGACCATGGTTACCGACGGCTTATCTGCGATAGGCTCACAAATGGAAGTCAAAGACATTGCAGAGATTGTCTGGGAACAAATTAAAGCCAATGATGCGGCAATTGAAGCCAAGAAAACCGACATAACAGAAACAGCTGAAGCCTGATTGACATGCGTCTATTAGTTGTCGACCTACTGGCTGAACGGAAAGCATTCGGTAAAGAAGGTGTCAGAGAAATAGTCTCACACTTTGACAATCCCGAGATATTTTTGTGGGCACCTCATACCAAACAAAGAACCGATTATGGCTTTGGTACAGTAATAGAGAAACCAGTTGGATGTGATTTTATTGTGGTTACTGGCTCGAGGAGTAATGTCAGTGACTGGCAACCATGGATGGACGAAGTTGNTGATTTGATAAGAAGTGCAGAGGTTCCAATAATTGGTATTTGTTTTGGCCACCAAATTATTGCTGCTGCATTTGGCGGTAAAGTAATACGGGCTAAAGANGGCAGTCATTTCGTATCACCAGTAACCTACCGGGATGGTAAACAGGTAAATGCAGTATTTACTCATCAAGATCACGTTATTGATGCAGGAGAACTTCAAATAATAGCCTCAGCAGAACATTGTCCAATTGCGGCTTGTGTTCACCCCACACGGCCAATCAGAACAGTTCAGTATCATCCTGANGCAACNNCAAGAATCATCTTTGAGGCAATAAAGTCAGGCGATATGACTAAGCAGGAAGCAGAGGTTTTTGACATGTCAAAACCGTTAATCAATGTGAGTGACTCACTCCTCGTTTGAAGAATTAAATGATAATAAATCCCGCTCGAAAGAGTATAGGCAAATTATCAATCCAGCAAAAAGTGTGTATTCGGCATACGCTGCCACATCAACTGCATACTGGATTCTATCAAGAGTGAACATAGTATCATCTTCTAGGCCGAAGGAATCTAAATCTCTAATCGCCCTTACAATGGCCTGCGACATGACAATGTAAGAGATGAATGAAACTAGAATGCCTATGACTCGCAATCGACGTCCTGATTTGTCGGCATTAGGTAATGCAAAATGGGCAAGTATCGCCCATAAGATTCCGACTTGAAATACCAATGATGCTGTTAAGACATGTAATTCTAAATGGTCATACATGTCAGCAAATGACATCACAAACAGATTTGCCCCAGTGAAAAGTCCAGAAATCATTGCGGCAAGCAATAGCTTTGGACGTCCAATGTTGCGCATTTTGTGCCACATACGATAAGCAAAAATCATTTGAAACAAGCCACTTAACGCCAAACCAATAGTAAATACCCAGCGTTCAACACCTGGATAATCAGCCTCAGAAATAAAGAATGGAAAATCCCTGGAATTACCATTTAGTAAGTGGATGACCATGGCTAATGGAGTAATTGTTGCCGGCAATAACCAACTGATGCGAACAGTGAACTCGTCGCTGATGTAGGTACTACCAATTTTATACCCTTGACTCATATTTTTCATAGGCACACTAAGCCGTCCCAAAGCCATCGTATCTATAACCTTCAAGTGTGAGAGCCAACACCGGCAATTGTTTCCAATGGCTCTAAGGGTGCATGATACTAGGCGCAGAGAGAAGATTGCCTTCTCGACAATGCATCCAGGTAAGGTATCGATGTATGTCTGTGGGGTAACCGTTTACGACAGTTGTCACCTGGGTCATGCAAGATGTTATCTNGCGTTTGACTTGATTCACCGCTGGCTTGAAGCATCTGGATTTGATGTTCATTATGTGCAAAACTTCACTGATATTGATGATAAAATAATCACTAGAGCCAATGAGATTGGCGGTGATTGGCGNAAATTNGTTGACGATAANATCGCNGGATACTACGAAGATATGGANGCACTNAACATTTTNCGNGCTGATGATTATCCAAGATGCACAGATTACGTTGANGACATGATTCGAATAACTCAAGACCTTATCGACAAAGAAAATGCCTATGTCGCAGATGATGGGGTTTATTTCCACGTTGATTCGGCACCGGAAAAGTATGGTGTGTTAACCGGTCAAAACATCGATGCAGTACGTTCAGGTGCGGGTGGAAGGGTTGAAGCAACTGGTTCGTCAAAACGAGATCACAAAGACTTCGCATTATGGAAAGCAGCCAAACCAGGAGAGCCGACTTGGGACTCTCCATGGGGTCCAGGAAGGCCTGGCTGGCATATCGAATGTACTGCAATGTCCATGGATTACTTTGGTGANCAATTCGATATTCACGGTGGTGGGCATGACTTGAGGTTCCCTCATCATGAAGCAGAAATTTTCCAAGGTGAATGTCATACAGGCTGCTCCCCAGTTGTCCATCATTGGCTGCATAATGGCTTTGTCAATATTGATGGTGAGAAGATGAGTAAATCACTTGGCAACTTTTGGGCTATCAAAGACATTCTTCAACAAGTCGATGCAATGGTGCTAAGGTTTGCGTTAATCAATGCTCATTACCGNTCACCAATCGATATGAATGAGTCGCTACTAAAGGATGCTGAACGAAATTACAACAGAGTGCTTGAATGTTATATCACTGCCTTGAAAGGGATGGTCACCGAATCCCCAGTGACCTTACCACACCCAGATATCACTTCCAAGCAGCCCCTGATAAAATCACTAGCATTGCTTGAGAAAATGGGTGAAGGTTTTGCCATGGCAATGGATGATGATTTCAACTCCAGAAATGCCGTCGCCAAAGTTCTTGGAGCAGTCCGAGAGATTTCCAAAACTTTAGCAAGCGGACTTGATGATGCAGATAAAGATGCTTTTTCGCATTACGCAGTGGATTGGCTGGAAGAGACCGCTGGTACCGTTCTGGGGATTTTGCCGACCCGTGAATTCGCTTTGCTAGAGCCTGAAGAAGACCCGAGAAGGGTAGAAATAGCGCCTCGAGTAGAAGAACTCTTAGTCAAAAGAGCAGAAGCAAGAGCCAACAAAGATTGGCCAACCGCTGATTTAATTCGAGATGAATTGAAGTCCATGGGCGTAGTGGTGACTGATTCTGCAGATGGTCCAATTTGGGCCTTAGAATAACAGATTAACAACACAAGCAGCCAATTTTGCCACTTTGGTTATTATCAGTTTTACTTCTTCTTTTTGCCTGGTGGTTTAAGATCAGGTAGAACTGGAACGAATTGTTTTGGTTCGTGTTCTTCCATTACACTAAGGAATTCATCAAGGCTGATTACTCCATCTCCGTTTTCATCGAAGGTTTCCAGCATTGCGTCAATGTCTGAGACCTTGACTGAATCTTTGAGTAGTGTGTTAACTGCAGTCCTAATTTCTCTCCTCGAGACATAGCCATCGTTGGTTTGGTCAATGGCGGTGAATAGTCTAACAGCTGACAATCCAGATGACTTCATGGCACTAGCAACTTTATCCTTGATATCAATGGATTTCGCAGTGCTTGACTGGTCTTCAGTTTCTTCTGTTTCCGGCATGGTGGTATCATTGAGCTCATCATCATCCCATATCTTGTCAACAACTGAATTTTGCGAGGTTAGTAACTCGTCATCATCACTGGTTTTACTGATTACATATAATCCGAACATTAACGCGACTACGATAATTAGTAAAATCAATTTCAATTGATTCTTAGTGCCTTCATCAGCCTCAGCATCATCGGCAAAATCATCATCAGGTAAATCGGTAAACATGTCATCTTGGTCATCGGTATTGTTGTCGTCAGTAGGGCCAGGCAAAGTAGTTGTGTCACCATTGTTATCGGTATTACCGCTATTATCGCCAGTGTTGTCATTGTTGTTATTGGTACCACCACCGTTGTTATTGCCGGAATTATCATCACCAGGTAATACTACATTGACATTTGTTCTGTCACCATTTACCATCTCAACGGTGTAATAGTCATCGTATAGTTTGGTCATATCAATGTGGTAATTAGCATGGGAAGAGCGGTTAATCACGTCGAAATAACGTGCATCACCAGAAGTAAAAATTGGGTCTAGTGTCAGGTTCTTTAAACGCGATACATCATCTCGATAATCTCCATCAAAACTTGAATTTAGCCAAGCATTGATTTCACTATCAGTCATATCACTGAATTCGCCCCAGTTTTCCTTCATGTCATTGAATTCGTGGCGCATTGCCATAGCTAGTCCTGCTTCAATTTCTTGGAAAGTTTGGCTGCCATCNACTTCAGTCATTGAGGTTACATCAACGGCTTTTTGGAAATCAGGGCCGTTGACATATTCCCAGTCATCACCTTGTAATTGCTGCATCAAATCGATGTCACCAAATACCGCTTTGCCTTGAACAACAGTTAGTGCAACATCTGCATCAATCGCTTCAATCAGGTTTCGATATGGGTCTTCATGGAAGGTGTCTATAACAACTAAATCAGCAAACAAATCTGCTTTNACTCGTCCAACAAACGGCGTCCAACCGGTAGCATCAGCCGGGTTAGAGGTGACCATTTCTACCAACTCATAGTTACTGAAGTGTCCGTTCATGTTGTTACTATTCCACAGGTCAGCGACTTTCAGTTCATGGAAGTTATTCTTTGAACCACTTGGTCCCCAATCAGGGGAGATTGAGATACTAACTCCCGCTTGGTCAGCAGCGACCACATCAGTAGTGTCGCCGTACAATAGTAGATTAGATAATGGTGACCAAACAAGGTTAGAGCCAACACTTGCCATCTTGCTAAACTGTGAAGAATCAAGGGCAGTGCCATGAATAACTACGGTTTCTTCCATGATCAAACCCTTGTCCCAAAGTGCATCAAATTCTGCTTTGCTGGATGAATCAACACCCTCTGCAAGATGAACAAACCAAGCATTGAGGGTGCCAGATTCACTTTGGCTAATCAAGTGGCTGCCAGTATAATCACTATCAGCGGCACCGCAAACAGCACATGTAGAGATACCATCTTGACCGAAGTTGTACAATTCAACATTGCGTGAAAGTATGCTATCCCATGCTTGAGTACCAGAACTTGGTGAACCTTGCATTGCAGTTACACCACCTGATACAGCTTGGACTTCTGCATATTTCATTTGCTCACTAGCCATATCCCATCGGTAATTAGATTGAATATTGGTCTTCATCCAAGTAATACTTGGACCATAATCCCAATTATTACCCCATTGGTACCTGTTGGTATAGCCGCCTTCTTCGGATTGTTGGGCATCACTCAGGTGCACATCAAAGTCCCAGAGTGGGATGTGATTGTAATGAACGTGATTATGTAAATCAATTAGNCCAGGNTANATTGTCCCATCGGTATTNACAATCGGTACATCTGCGAAATCAACGCCAGCGGGNGGATTAGCGTTTGANGCCCACACACCNGTGATTTTNCCATCACGAATCATCACATTACCGTCATTGATGACGTTNGNTTCGCCGTCCATAGTAACNACTCGTCCTTTGAGTAAGAATGCTCTAGANGAATCAGTATTGCTTAATTTGTAACACTTGACGATGTTATCAGGAACAGTATAGTCGCCAGAAAAGTTAGCGGCTCTGCCAGGAGTAGGGTCATCCTTAGTCAATACGCCATTTTCTTCAATATATGATTGACCATAACTAGAGTCTCCTGCCGGGAATGACATACTATCTACAACGGTTGAGGAAGTATCGCTGATGGATACAGTCTCGCCGTCAAAATAGCTTAGGTCAAGGTCAGAGTCAGCACGGAATACCACGATTCTTGCATCAGCATTTAGCATTGTATCGTAGGCTAACTGACACGGNGGACTGCCACTAGTAGTTGATAAAATCCAACTGGATATATCTTCTGCAGAATCTCCAGAGTTCCAAATTTCAATGAATTGGTCACTATATTTGCCATAATCTTGGTCCCCGTTCCAATCAACCGCNCCGTACAGATTAGTACTATTTTCATTAGAAACTAGATTATTTGGGCTGATAAATAATTCCGAAATAACGATATCAGCAGCCCGTCCAGANGCATTACTTTCACTGTTTTCTTTNAGATTGTCAGTAGCATAAGTCCAAGGNCTTAGAACCATGAGCAGAAGGATTGTTGAGGCCACAAGCATTCGTCGCATATGTCGACCTTACAGACCAAGGACATTAACTCAGCGGTCAAGTGTTAACGACGATTATATCATAGACCCGTTCAAAATGGATGGAATATGGCTACTTTAGAACTCAGTGAACCTGTCTTTGCCGAAACTATCGACAATAATGAAATTGTAATACTAGACTTTTGGGCTGAATGGTGCGGCCCATGCAAGGCTTACGGTCCAGTCTATGAGCGAGTTTCGGAAGAATTTCCGAATGTTGTATTTGCCAAGATAAATACCGAAGAACAACCAGAACTTGGTCGCATGTTCAATATTCGTTCGATCCCAACAACCATTGCATTCAAGCAACAAATTGGGGTCTTCATGCAGCCGGGCGCACTACCGGAAGATGCGCTTCGTGACTTGGTTAAGATGTTGGAAACTCTAGATATGGATGAAGTTCGAGAAGAGATGAAAAAAATCAATGATGCAGAATCAGAGTGAGTACAACTCATGCGATGATTTCAATAATATCAGCCATAGGGTCGTACATGGACTGGAAGCCTTGGCTGATGATGACCTTGATGGTTAGTATTAGTTTATCAGGGTGNTTTGGNGAAAANTCCGAAGATTCTGAGGCGGCCTCTAGCGATGAGATTTANCTTGAACCATGGAATAGGGCTGATGTCAGTTATGATAACTCAGATGTGTTTAGCAGAGTAAGTGTAAACGGTACTTACAATATTTCAAGTCCAGTGTCAGTCTATGTTGCTGTTCCNTCAATCACCGCTGCTGATGGTGGCGCAGGGCTGACCGGCGGGGCTGAAGTCCACCTTGGTCTTTGGTTGCCTGAAATTGATGGTTGCGATTACACTGCGGCTAATGTTTCTGATGAGTGTCGTGTCCCNGTTATTGCCGATGTAGGTCCTTACTATGATGATGGGGATGTTTCAGCAACTACTCCTGCGGATCGTCTTGGTCGCTTTCTAATCGAAAATTATGTTCCACATGGCTATGGAGTTGCGCAAGTGTCAGTATTTGGCACCGGTAATTCCAACCATTGTATGGACTTGATGGGAACTGACGAGCAACGCGGCATTGATGCAGCAGTTACTTGGTTAGGGGAAGCCGGATGGTCAAACGGTAAGGTTGGCTTAATTGGTAAATCATACGATGGCTCAACTCCGTGGCAAGCTGCAACTTTTGGCAACCCATACTTGGCGACAATTGTGCCGATGTCNGGATTGATTGGTGTTCACGAATTAATGTGGCGCAATGGAAGTATGGAGGCTCGAGGAGCAATAATGCATAATGGCGTTTATGGCACATTTGGCGTTGATGGCGATACNGGGGATGCTGAAAATTTCTGTGAAGGCTACATTGAAGGTTACATCAATGGACCTGCTGCATACCAAACCGGTGGCATGGTTGATTACGCCGGTAATACCTATTGGACAGAGCGGTCATTTATTGGTAGAGTATTAGAAAATTATCAAGGTTCAGTTTACATCATTCAAGGAATGCAAGACTGGAACGTTGACCCGCACATGGCTTTTCCAATCCATCAACAAATTGCCGATGCAGGCATCGAAGTAAAGACTCTAGCNGGACAATGGGCGCATGACTATCCTGACAGATTAAGCGGACATAGTTCACAAAGTAGTGGACGAGGTGCAGAAGCCTATCCANACACTCTGAGGTGGGATTGGGCTGATGAGATGTTATACTGGTTTGANTGGTATCTNAGAGACGAAGGCAGAGCGCCAACTNTGGGCGTTGAGATGCAAGATAACCGTGGTGGGTGGAGATTTGAATCAACATATCCAGCACCAGACACACAATATCTAGAAATCAATGGTGCAGATTTAGGTCCCGATGGTGTCTCAATCTCTGCCTCATCGACAATTACCATGACTTATGGTCCATTTGAGAATAATACCTACATTGCAGGAATGCCGACTTTCCATTTACCAGTCACTCCAAGTACGCTTAATGGTGCCCATGGGTTTTTAGAAATGACCGATGAATCTGGCATGCACCTTGGACATGCAGTGATGGACTTCAGATTTCATGCAGGTGGCCGTGATGGGCAACTAAACATGGTGCCTTTTGTTCAGGTAATGGGATTAATGGAATTTATGCCAATGGATGTATATCTAGAAGCGGGTGAATCAATTATAATCACCTTAACTCAAACAGGTGAAGATTATGTTCCGTCATCTTCTTCAATCGGTGGCTATTCTGTTGATTGGACATCTTCAACTCTAACTTTGCCAATAGTAGATCGTAATTGTGATGATTTGTTTAAGGTCCCCATGATTGAATATGGTGATGAGATGTATTACAACACAGTTTGCTAATGCGTCTCAATAGTATCTTTCTTGCGCTATTCTCTTAAGCCGATGACAAACAAAATCACATATGGTTCTTAGTGCGCTACCGGGAGTTGGCGAAAGATTAGCCCAGAAAATGACTGACCATTTTGGTTCAGAGGATGCCGTGATTAAATCACTAAAATCAGGTGACATCGCTCAAATTGCGGAAATCGACGGTGTTTCTCCTAAGCGTGCCTTGGCAATAGCAAGGAGCATTGCTGGAGATAATGGGCAATTCCTTGCCACTAAAGAAGCAGAAAAGTTACATCAAAAATTAATCGACCAAATATCGCGGTTTACCGCTTCACCAGCAACCAAGGGCCGTCTTCAACTTCTCACACCGGTTCAACAACCGGAAGCAAGGCGAGAAAAAATATCGTCAGCAATGGACTTCTTATCCAAGCACAACACACTTGAATTGGAATTAAACAGCCAATTGAGCCATATTACCGCGACTAAAAACACTACGCAGCGTTACCAACGTGTCGTAGTTAGTAAAACACCAATAGAACACCTGAAGCGCTTTTGTCGAGTGTTAACACCGGGTGAAGGTGAAACATGGAAAGATTATACCGTGTTTGACCAAGTTACGTGGATTGGTTCTGGTGCCCCTAATGATGCACCTGAAGGCTGGATTGTGCTAAGGGATAATCCACAAACCGAGGTTATTCTCCCTGAAATGACTCTTGATTGGTTCAGAAAAAACCGCAAAACCCTAGAGTCAATTGCAGATATGGTTCAAGTGATTACTAATTATGAAGGTAACCATGATTTTATTTTGAATTTTGGCGAATCGCTAACTGGATTAACTGAACTACCAGATTTATTGCACACGCTATATGATGAAGGGGACACAGAAAAGGCCGAACAAGTAAAAGATGAACTTTGGTCATTTGTTAAAACCTTAGAAAGTGGCGTAAACGCCGAAGTGGAAAAAACCATGAATGACGCAAAAATGGCGTTATCTGGCGCAGAATTACTCGACGCCTTAGCAGACGGAACCGGCTTTCAAAGGAAACTAAAGGAAGCAACAGGTCATGTAATCGACAATGCTATGCAACAAGCTGTCAATAAATTAGGGGAATTTATGGAAGGCTCGGGCGTAAAAAACCCTCCAGTTATTTTCACATCAGACTGGCCAGCCAAAATAGACCGGCAAGTTGTCGATAAAATTGATAGTGCATTAGAGAAGCGAATAAATGCTCAAAAAAGCGACTATGTTTACACTATGGCTAGGAAACTTGGGCCACTAAAACAATGTTGTGAGGACGCAGTGAGATCCTTGATAATAATAGACCAATGGTTGACAATTGCCCGTTGGGCAAAGCATAATTCTTGCACAATGCCAGAATTAGTTCAGCACGGAATCTGGGTAAAGGAAGGTCGTCATTTGCTACTTGGTATCGCAGCAGACCCAGTGACTTATGGCCTAGGAAAGGCAGCGGAAAAAGGCGATATGCAACCTCTTGCATTGCTTACTGGGGCTAATTCTGGTGGTAAAACTACACTATTAGAATTACTCGCTCATACTTGCATATTAACACATATGGGTTTGCCAGTTCCCGCTAAACAAGCAAGAGTCGGCCATGTAGATGCTTTACACATTCTTGCCAAGTCCGGAGGTACACAGAGTGCTGGAGCACTTGAACAAACCTTAGTTGAACTAGCCAATGTGGTCAGTGACCCGACACCAAAATTGATTTTGGCAGATGAGTTAGAAGCCATCACTGAACCAGGCGCTGGTGCAAGAATTATCGCTGGTATGCTACTCGCCGCCCGTTCACAACCTGACACAAGTATGATGTTAGTGACTCATCTTGCCCCAGCAATCATCAAAGCTTCTGGATGTGACGACTTTAGAGTCGACGGAATTGAAGCAAGAGGTCTAGATTCTAATCTTGAATTAATTGTAGACCGGACACCAATCAGAAATCATCTTGCTAGGTCTACTCCAGAATTAATTGTTAGGCGATTAGTGGAGCGCAGTAATGGCCACGCAAAGGTATTGTTTGGTGATATACTAAATATGTTTTAATCAGTATTCTGGCATCATCATCTCAACTGCAAAAAGCGGGTCCGGGTCAGTTGAATCGTGATAGGCAACAATAACCCCTCCATCATTGAGAATAGCTAAGGAAGCAAAATCAAACCGGATGTCATTACCTGCTCCTGACGTCGAATCAAGGTCACCTTGCCCAATGTAGGTGAGAGTATCAGGTGACATATCTTCTGAGTAACCTCGAACATGGTAAATCGTGTCTACGTCAGGACCGGTGGAACTTTGATAGCGGACATTCAACACAAATAGGTCTAATTCGCCATTCGCCTGAAATTCCCATTCTTCAATCTGGGTTGCTTGGTCGCTAAGTTCGTAGGTATAATTAGACCAATTGACCGCCCCATCGTTGGACATATAATGGGTAAATGAGGTGCCGGTATTCTTTACGCAATGGATAATACCTGAAGAATCAATT